>JAFRTA010000232.1 GCA_017427315.1 Clostridia bacterium | reverse complement strand
TCTCGCAGGTCTCCGTCTGCACGTCGCTGACCGCGCCGCAGACGACGCAGTAGAAATGCGCATAATCGACGCTGAAGCTCTCGATATCGTCCGCGGTGAGCGCCGGCTTCGGCAGCACGCCGTCGAGGGGATCGCCGAACTCCGTGTTCGTCGCCTCGAAATCGTCGTCGAGCGTGTCTTCGACGGAGTCGACGAGCAGGTCGAGCGTCCGCTTGACGTATTCGCCGCCGTCGGTCTCGACCGAGTCGCCGTCGATGCGCACGTTCCGGTCGGAGGACAGCTTCGGTTTCTCCGCGAGCGCTTTCTCAACGACGGCGTTGAGATAATCGGCGAGCTCCGCGTTGTTCTGCGGGACGGGCGTTCTGCCCTCTTCAAGAACGACCGGCGGATAAGGATGCTCCATGGTCGTGACCAGCCGGAGACCGTAGCCGAAAATAACGATGAAGATCACGATCAGCGCGGCAATGACGATCGGATACATCCATTTGCCCTTTTTCTCGACCTTTTCTTCTTCGGAGAGGATCTCCTCCCGGTTGACGTTCAAAGACTCGGTATCAGCCATCGTCCTCAGCCTCCTCTTCGATCTCTTTTCTGTATTTCGCTTCCTCGTCGGCGATCTTCGCCTCGAGCGCGCGGGTCTTCTCCGTTTCGACGACGGGCTGCGGCAGCTCCTCGAGCTTTACCTCGCCGCGCCGGAGTTTCTTATAGATCGCACAGCGCTCTTCCGTGCCCTCTTCGTAGTCGACCGGCACGCCCTTTTTGTCAAGGATCGTATTCACGACGATGACGGCGGCAAAAGCGACCGCGGTGACGATCAGCCCGAAGCCGGACCTGCCGCCGACCATGACGGAACCGTCGCATTTATTTGCGAAAGAAACGATCAGCCCGAAGCCGGCGCCGCACAGCGCGACGCCGAGGCCCGCAAAGACGCTGATGATCTTCTGCATATTTTTGATGCTCAAAAAGCACAGCGCCGTCAGCAGGAACACGATCACGGCTCCCGCCGCCGCGCCGACGTACCCGAACAGGGCATTCCGCAGCGCGGTGAAATCCGCGCCGACGGCACCGGCGCCCGTCATACCCGTGATATACGCGAGGTCGGTCCCCGTGAAGATCGCGATCAGCCCCAGAAGCCCGAAATCACGGGCGATCTCAAGAAGGGGCATCCGGATCGCGTATCCCCCGGTCGGGATCAGCAGCGTCAGCAGCGGCAGCACCGCGACGACGAGCCGCGCGATCGTGAGCTTTGAGCCGATGAACGCGCCCTTGAGCCGCTTGATCTTCGCCTTGACGTTCGCCTGCGCCAGCTCCGCGTACTTCGCCTCACGGTAGAAGTTTTCCTCGAAGTTGATAAAACGCATGTTCGCGCCGCAATGCGGACAAAACTGGCTGACGTTGACGAGCTTCAGCTTTTTGCCGCAGTTCGGACATTTGGACATGGACATTACCTCCCTGTTTTCCGCGGGTATTTAATAAATATGATTATAACACAATATTTTCGCTTTTACAACAACAATTTTAATTATTTTATACAACTCGCGAAAAAACAAAACGTCTGTTCCGGCAATGCGTCCGTCGGCTTCCGAAAGGATGCGTTGATTTTATTTTGGAAGGCGCGGGGCATATGCTGATCGGAAGCCGCGCCGCCGAAACGGCCGCCGTCACGCTGGATTTCCTCGCGCAGAATCCGTGAGAAACGCGGATGACCGCGGGAAGCGGCCGCGTTTTTCCTTTATCGGAGCGAAAGCAGGAAAAGCGATTTCCGCTCGGCAAACGTGAAAACATGTTCTCGGGACCTTCCCGCGGGACCGGAAGGAGAAACGTCGGAAAACAGACGCAGAAGCAAGCCGCCCGCAGCGATGCGGGCGGCTTCGGTTTATATAAAAAAACGTTTTTCGGAAACCGGCAGACTGCCGGAAGAACGGACAAAAAACCGCGTCTAACGCCCGAAGCCGTACAACGGCGCCGCGAACGGCCGGAAACGCGGATAATCTGCGTCAGTTCGCCACGTACATCTGCTGATACGGGTTTTTCGTATCCGGCGTAACGACGGTAAACGGGACCGACAGAATATCGTTGACGTCATATCGGAAAACTGCGCAGTATTCTGCGAGGAGCTCCCGCAATTCCCGCAGATCCTCATCGCTTGCGCGACGGACGTTCACCTGATCCGGGAAACGGATATCCTCGCACTCGGAGCGCAGGAACATTTTGCCGCCGTGCATCCCCGTGCAGGGGAAATTGCTGACGATGCGCTTTCCGCCGCGCGAAAGGCCGAGCACGACGATCAAGCCGCCCGCCTGATACTCGCCGAGAAAGCTTCCCGCAGCGCCGCCGACGACCATGACCGGTTTCTTTTCGCGGTATTCCTTCATATGGATCCCGGCGCGGTAGCCCGCGTCGCCCTTGACGTAGATCCTGCCGCCGCGCATGGCGTAGCCCGCCGCGTCGCCGATGTTGCCGAAAACGGCGATCAGCCCGTCGTTCATCGTGTCACCGACCGCGTCCTGAGCGTTGCCGCGCACGAGGATACGCGCGCCGTTGAGATACGCCCCGAGCGCGTTGCCCGGCACGCCCTCGATCGTGACGTTTTTATCCGACATTCCCGCGCAGAGAAAGCGCTGCCCCGTGCAGCCGGAGATTACGCAGTCTTCGTCTCCGGAAAGGATCGCTTCGTTCAGCGTGCGATGGTCAAGTCCTTTCGCGTCGATCTTCGTCATTTTGATGCACCTCCGAATTTCCTTCTGCGCTCCGCCGGGGAAAACGCCGCGGTCGTCGCGCTTTGCCGCAGGAGCGCAAAATCCACGGACGCGAGCGGCGTCCGCTCCCGGATCAGGGACGTGTAAATCCCCGTCCGCGTCGTATCGCCGATCAGGATGAAGCCTTTCAGCAGCCCGTCCTTCACGTAAAACCGGCGGAGCGTTCCGTCGGTTTTTTCTTCGAATAATTCGCCCTCGTACGTGCCCGCGGTCATCGCGTGCAGCCCGAAGAAGCCGACGGAATTCATCGGGATCGCGTTGTCGAAGCGCGCTTCTCCCCCCGCCATATTGACGCCGGCGGTAAAGCCCTGCATATAGGCGTTTGGCATCAGCGCCATGACCTTGCGCGCGCCGCTCGAGCAGTCGACGCTCTCGGTGCAGTCGCCCGCGGCGTAAACGTCCGGCAGAGAGGTAAGCATTTTTTCATCGACGGCGATCCCTCTGCCGACCTCTCCGCCCGCTTCTTTCACAAGAGCGGTATTCGCCCGCACGCCGACGCACAGAACGAGGATATCGAAGCCGATCTCTTTCCCGCTGCGCATATACGCGACGTCTTTGTCAAACCGCACGGCGCTGTCGGCAAGCAGGAATCCGATCCCGTTTTCCTCAAGACGTTTCTGCATCCTGCCCGCGCATTCCGCGTCGAGGATGCTCGAAAGCACCCGGTCCGCAAGATCGCAGACCGTGATCGCGCCGACCCTGCCGCGCAGGCCCTCGGCGCATTTGAGCCCGATCAGCCCAGCGCCGACGATCAGCACGCGGGAATCCTCCCGTACCGCCGCCGCGAGCGTTTCGGCGTCGTCGAGCGTCATGAACGAAAACTTCTTTTCGACCGTGTCGAGCCCTTCAAAAGGCGGCACGAAGGGCGACGAGCCCGCCGCGACGCAGACCGCGTCATAGGGAAGCGTCTCCCCGCCGTCGAGCGTGACTTCCTTTCTTTCGGGGTCGAGCCCGACCGCCGTTCTGCCGTACAGCACGCGGCAGCCGTTTTTCTCATAAAAGTCCGCGCTGCGGTAGTTCATGTGCGCGGGATCGGTCTTGCCTTCGAGATAATAGGAGATCAGCGGCCTTCCGTAAACGGCGTGTTTTTCCGCGGAGACGACCGTGATCTCCGCTTCGGCATCGGCGGAACGGATCCCCTCGATGCAGCCCGCCGCAGCGGCGCCGTTGCCGATGATGACGCAGCGCTTCATTCTTCCTCGCCCCTTTCCTCATAAACTATGGCCCGGTTCGGGCAGCCCGTCACGCAGGCGGGCGCGCCGACGCCGTTCTGCAGACAGAGCTCGCATTTCTGCATCACGCCGTCCTCGCCCGGCGCGAGCGCGCCGAACGGACAGACGAGCACGCAGGTCAGGCAGCCGACGCATTTATCGCGGTCGATACACACGACGCCGTCTTTTTTCGAGATCGCGCCTGAAATGCAGCTTTTGACGCAGATCGGGTCCGCGCAGTGGCGGCAGGAGACGGCGTAGGTGATCTTGTCCGCCCCTTCGACGTGGATGCGCGGGAAGATCCGCTTTCCCTTCAGCGCGGTCGCCATATCGTTTTTGCCGGAATTGGCGAAGGCGCAGTTATATTCGCACAGATGGCACCCGAGGCACCATTCCTCGTTGACGTACACCCGTTTCATCGTTTATTCCCCCGCGTGGGAGATCCCGAGGATCTCCAGCTCTTTTTCCGTCAGTCCCACGCCGCGCAGCATCAGCCGGTTACCGCGCAGCGCTTCGATCGAATTGATGCCCATGCCGCCCATCAGCTCCATGATCTCATGCCGCCAGGCGTTCATCAGGTTCACCAGCCGCGCGCTGCCGATATCCGGATTCAGGCGTTTGACCAGATCCGGGCGCTGCGTCGCGATGCCCCAGTTGCATTTGCCGCTCTGACAGGTACGGCAAAGATGGCAGCCCAGCGCCAGCAGCGCCGCCGTGGCGATATAACAGGCGTCCGCGCCGAGAGCGATCGCCTTGACGACGTCCGAGGCGCTGCGGATCGACCCTCCGACGACCAGCGAGACGTTGTTGCGGATCCCTTCGTCGCGCAGCCGCTGGTCCACCGCGGCGAGGGCGAGCTCAATCGGGATACCCACGTTGTCGCGGATGCGCGTGGGCGCCGCGCCGGTACCGCCGCGGAAGCCGTCGATCGCAATGATGTCCGCGCCGCTGCGGGCGATGCCGCTGGCGATGGCCGCGATATTGTGCACCGCCGCGACCTTGACGACGACTGGCTTGCGGTAGCCGGTCGCTTCCTTCAGGGAAAACACGAGCTGCCGCAGATCCTCGATCGAATAGATATCGTGGTGCGGCGCGGGCGAGATCGCGTCCGAGCCTTCGGGGATCATGCGCGTGCGCGAAACGTCGCCGACGATCTTCGCGCCGGGCAGGTGCCCGCCGATGCCGGGCTTCGCGCCCTGCCCCATTTTGATCTCGATCGCGGCGCCCGCCTCAAGATATTTTTCGTGCACGCCGAAGCGCCCGCTCGCGACCTGCACGACCGTATTCTCGCCGTAGGCGTAAAAATCCTCGTGCAGACCGCCCTCGCCGGTATTGTAAAGGATGCCCAGCTCCTTCGCCGCCCGCGCCAGCGACGCGTGCGCGTTGTAGCTGATCGAGCCGTAACTCATGGCGGAAAACATCACCGGCATCGAAAGCGTGATCTGCGGGGGCAGGTCGGTCTTCAGCCTGCCGTCCGCGTCCCGTTCAAGCCGCGCGGGCTTTTTGCCGAGAAAGACCCGCGTCTCCATCGGCTCGCGCAGCGGGTCGATCGGCGGATTCGTGACCTGCGAGGCGTTGATGAGGATCTTATCCCAATACACCGGCAGGGGCTTCGGGTTGCCCATGGATGACAGCAGCACGCCGCCGCTGTTCGCCTGTTTGTAGATTTCTTTGATCGTATCGCTCTGCCAGTTGGCGTTCTCGCGCAGAGCGCAGTCGTTTTTCACGATCTTGAGCGCGCGCGTCGGGCATAGGGAGACGCAGCGCTGGCAGTCGACGCATTTCGTCTCGTCCGAGAGCATCACGCCGCGTTCTTCATTATAAAAATGCACCTCGTTGGCGCACTGCCGTTCGCAGACGCGGCAGGCGATGCACCGGTCCTGATTGCGCACGACCTCAAACTCGGGGCTGATATATTCCACGCTCATACTGCAACGCCCTCCTTTACCCGGATCACGACGGGCTCTCCGCCCGCCGGATAACGGATCCGCTCCGCGTCCGGCTGCATCACGCGGATCGCCGCTTCCTCGCTCGCAATAAACACTCTGTCATCCTTCTCGCCGACGACCATCGAGCGCAGCTTGAGCCGGTCGTTCAGCGCCATGAGCCCGCCGGTGAAGCCCAGCACGATCGAGAAGGGCCCGGTGATCAGCATGCTCGGGAAAACCGTGCGCAGGAACGCGCAGCGCGCCCGCGTTTCGGGCTCCGGCATCGCTTCGATCGTGCTCCAGAACGGCGCGGCGATCACGTTCGCCGCCTCTTCCAGCGTCAGCCCCTGCACGCGCACGAGATAATCCATCATATATGTGATGACCTCGGTGTCGGTCTGCAGCGAGCACTGGTAGCCATACATCTCGATGAACCGGCGGTTCGCGTCGTAAGACGAGATCTCGCCGTTGTGCACGACGGAAAAATCAAGCAGCGTGAACGGGTGCGCGCCGCCCCACCATCCGGGCGTATTCGTCGGGTAACGGCCGTGCGCCGTCCACGAATAGCCCGCGTATTCTTCCAATCTGTAGAATACGCCGACATCCTCGGGGAAGCCGACCGCCTTGAACGCGCCCATATTTTTTCCGCCGGAGAAGACGTAAGCGCCTTCGGTCTCGGTGTTGATCTTCATAACGGTGCGGGCGACGAATTCCTTCTCGTCGAGCTGCATGCGGCGCAGCTCCGACTGCAGCGGCGCGACGAAATACCGCCAGATGATCGGCTCGTCGGTGATCGAGGGGATCTTGCGCGTCGGTATGATCTCCGACTGCACGATCTCGAAGCGCTCCTTCAGAAACGCCTCGCACTCCTTGCGCGTCGCGCGAGAATCGAAAAAGAAATGCAGCGCGTAGAAATCTCGATAAGCGGGATATATCCCGTACCCGGCGAAACCGCCGCCCAGACCGTTGGATCGCTCGTGCATCGGCTCCATGGAGCGGGCGATCAGATCGCCGGGAATCGGGTTTCCTTCGACGGAGATCACAGCGGCGATCGCACAGCCGGAGGGGATCCTGACTTGACCTTCTTTTTTCATCTGAAATCGGTCCTTTCAATACAAAAAGAGAAGGCGCCCATCCGAAAACGGATGAACGCCTTTGCCCATTCGAATGTATTATATTCCGATCGTTTCGATTTGTCAAGGGCGAAATACGCTCGTTTTTTACGTTCGGGCTGCGGATATATTTAGTATATATAATAT
>JAFRTA010000231.1 GCA_017427315.1 Clostridia bacterium | reverse complement strand
CGGGTGTCGTGCGCGGGCACCGCCATGATCGCGCCGGTGCCGTAGGACGCCAGAACGTAGTCGGAAATGAAGATCGGGATGGAATTGCCGTTGACAGGGTTGACCGCGCGCACGCCCTTCAGCTCCACGCCGGTCTTGTCTTTATTGACCTCGGTGCGCTCGAAATCGCTCTTATGCGCCGCGGCGTCGCGGTAAGCGGCGACCTCGTCCATATTTGTAATTTTATCCGCCCATTTGTCGATCAGCGCGTGCTCGGGCGCCATGACCAGATAAGTCGCGCCGAACAGCGTATCGGGACGGGTGGTGAAGACGGTGATCGTGTCGCCGGTGTCGGCGGTGAAGTCCACCTCCGCGCCGGTGGAGCGGCCGATCCAGTTCTTCTGCTGGAGCTTGACGCGCTCGATAAAATCCAGCTCGTCCAGATCGTCGACCAGACGCTGCGCATAGGCGGTGATCTTCAGCATCCACTGGCTCTTGACCTTGCGGACGACCTCGCTGCCGCAGCGCTCGCAGACGCCGTCGACGACCTCTTCGTTCGCCAGCACGCATTTACAGGAGGTGCACCAGTTGACCGCCATCTCTTTTTTATAGGCGAGCCCTTTGTTGAAAAGCTGCAGGAAGATCCACTGCGTCCACTTGTAGTAATTCGGATCGGTCGTGTTGACCTCGCGGCTCCAGTCGAAGGAGAAGCCCAGCGAACGAAGCTGCTGTTTGAAGCGTGCGACATTTTTCTTCGTTACGATTTCGGGATGGATATGATTTTTAATCGCAAAATTCTCCGTGGGAAGTCCGAACGCGTCCCATCCCATCGGATACAGGACGTTATAGCCCTGCAGACGCTTTTTGCGGGCGACCACGTCCAGCGCGGTATAGGAGCGCGGATGCCCCACGTGCAGGCCCTGCCCCGAGGGATAGGGAAATTCCACGAGGCAGTAGTATTTCGGCAGCGAATAATCGTTTTTCGCGTGGAATACGCCGGTCTCCTCCCAGCGGTCCTGCCATTTTTTCTCGATTTCCTTGAAATTATATTCCATAAAGACCAGGTCCTTTCTGCGGTGTTGTTAGTTGCTTGTTGCTCGTTGATTGTTGCTTGTTGCTTGTTTTCGGTTGAGATGTGAGATGTAAAATTGACGATTCCGTTCACGAATCACGAATCACAAATCACAAATCACCGATCCGCTTATCTCTCCGTGATAATACCGGAAAGATCGAGCTTTGCGCTGTCCGCCCAGAGCCGTTCGAGCTTGTAATACTCTCTCGCGTCGGGCGTGAACAGGTGCACGAGGATATCGCTGTAATCGAGCAATATCCAGCCGGACGCTCTGCCCTCGACGGCGACGGGACGGATCCCGTCCTCCTTCTCGAGCTTTTCCTCCAGCTCGTCGGCGAGCGAACGGATGTGGATCGCCGAGGTGCCGGTCGCGATCACGAAATAATCCGAGATCACGGTCAGCTCGTCGATCTTCAGGGCGACGATGTTCTCCGCGAGTTTTTCATCGAGGATCCGAACGACTTTTTCAAGCTTTTTTTCCATGGTTTTATTCTCCTTGCATTCTTGCGAAAACCGCCTCGTTATATGCGTCGACCGTGTCGCGGTAAATCGGACGGCGTTTCCCGCAGAGTTCTTTTATCGTGAAATTGAGTCCTTCCTCCATCGCTTCCGCAAGCGAGCGGAAAGCGTAAACGCGCATTTCCTCCACGCCCGGATAATTCCGGTCGGCGGAGATAAAATCCGCGGTGAAAACGATTTTCTCGAGCAGCGTCATTCCTGCCCTGCCGGATGTATGGTACCGCACGGCAAGCAGGATCTCCTTATCGTCAACGCCCAGTTCATGCTCCAGCGCATACGCGCCGGCGATCGCGTGCCACAGGGCTTTCTGACTCATCAGCACACGGTCGTCCCCGCCGACGCTTTTTATCACGTATTCCCGCAGCGCGTCTTTCGGCGTATCCTTCATGATATCGTGCACAAGGCCCGCCGTATACGCCTTCGCGGGGTCCGCGCCGTACCGCTCCGCGAGCGCCTTCGCGCAGTCGGCGACGTTCAGCGAATGGACGAAACGGCCGTACGTCAGCCGCTTCTCGATTTCGGAAAGATAAAATGAATCCGGTTTCATTCGTTTCCCTCCCGGTATAGACCGCGTTCGCGGATATATTCCGCGACGGCGCCGGGCAGCAGCTCGTCAACGTCTTCCCCCATACGGACGCGGCGGCGGATCTCGGTCGAGCTGATCTCCATGGGCGGCTGGTCGAGCAGCAGCACGCCGCCGCCGAGAACGTTCCCGGCGTAATCCGCCAGACGGTCGTAATCCTCGTCTTCGCTTCTTGAAAACGAGCAGAGCGTGCACATTTTCCGAATCTCCCGCCAGCGGTACCATTGGTCGAAATACAGAAGCATATCCGAACCGATCAGCAGATAAAAATCGTCGTCGGGCGCGTCTTTTTTGAGAAGCGCGAGCGTATCGACGGTATAGCTTTTGCCCGCGCGGCGAAGCTCGAGGTCCGTGACCTCGAATACGGGGTCGTCAAACGCAAGGCGGCACATTTCAAGGCGGTCGGCGTCCGACGTCAGTTTTTTATCCGCCTTGTGCGGCGGGACAGCGGCGGGGATCACCAGCACGCGGTCAAGCGCGAGCGCACGGGCGAAGTTCGCGCCGAGATACAGATGGCCTTTATGCGGCGGGTCAAAGGTCCCGCCGAGGATACCGATGCGCACTTCCCCGCCTCCTTTTGCAGAAACAGTATAATATATTATTATAAATAACCGTATTCCGATTGTCAAATGGATTTTTCTGTTTTGCGTTAAGACGAAAGACCGAAGACCGAATCTTCGGTTTCCGAATTCTTCCCATAGGAGATGAGATTTGAAGTCTGATCTTCAGTCTTCAGTCTTCAGTCTCAAGTCTTTCGTCTCAAATTGTCCGTCTCAATCCCCCGAATAAAACGGGCAGCGCAGAACCGACGCGGCGCCGGGGATTTCGTACACAATTTCATATCCGGCGTCGAGATACATCGGTTCGAGCTCCGCGAACTCCGAATAACGCAGGTCGAGAACGACGTATTCCGTTCTGCCCTCGGTCTCGTGCAGCCTGCCGTTGACCTGATACAACACCTCGCGGTCGGCAAGATGCGGCAGCAGGAAGGTCGCCGCGGAAACGCTCACGCCCTCCGGCACCTCGGCCAGCACCTCGTCAATCTGTTCGACGACGTCTGCGGTTTTTTCGTAATACGAGAGATAGCTCGTGCGGTAGCCGACGAAGCTGAATGCGCCGAGCACGGACAAAAGCGCGCAGAGACACGCAAGCTTCGGGCGTTTTCCCGGCTTGAACTGCGAGAGATTCTCCGCCGTGAGATACAGCAGGAACGCCGCGGGACCGAAATTATACTGAAAGTCGAGAGAATGCTGGTAAGGGTAATAGGACATCAGGTTGATGAGCATGAACGGCCCGAGCAGGATATAATTATAAAACTTTTTGCTGATAAGCGGCAGAAAGCCCAGCGGCAGCATCACCTTGAGGAAAAACTCCGCTTTCTCGGCGTTCAGGCACTGCAGGAACACGTATCCGGGGTTTGTCAGCACCGTTTTGACGATATCGCGCATCGTGCCGTCCTCCGAAGAGAAATTCGAATACCGGTACATCATCGCCCCGTCGCCGTAGGTATCGAGATACTTTATCGCAAGAAGAAAATACCCCGTGCAGACCGCCAGCAAAACCGCAGGCTTGAGGATTTTCTTTTTGGCGAAGAACATATAGACGCCGACGAATATGACGTAAACCGGCGCGTCCTCCTTGACGGCGCAGACAAGCGCGGCGGAGAGGAAGATCCCGATTGTCGAATCCACGTCGACCGCGTACAGAAGCCAAAGAATCAGCGGCGTCAGGAAACAGTTTTCGTGGATATCGTAGAAGCAGCCCGCGCTCAGCGACGGATAAAACGCATACGCCGCACCGAGCGCCAGCGTCGCGTTCATCGACAGTCCCTTCCTGCGGCAAATCAGATACATCGGGATAAGACCGCTCGTCAGCACGACCGCCTGCGCGATGTTGAGGAATTCCGGCGTGCGGAAGATATAATAAAACGGCAGAAGCGTATAATAGATAAACGACAGGTGGACCGCGAAATGCGAAAGCATCATATCCCGCTCGCAGGTCGTCACCGGCAGCCCCGTTCGCCGCATCGATTCGAACATCTGCGCGAAGATCCCGAAATCGAAACAGGGGGAAATATACATTTTATACCGCAGAGCCGTGAGCCCGCCGATCCAGACGGAGAAAAACGTCCCCAGAGCGAGGTACCCGATCACGGTCAGCCTGCGATTGTTTTTCGGCGTGAGCACCGCTTTCGGGCCGGAAAAGCAGTAGAAGCAAACCGCCGCCTGCACCGCGGAAACGGCTGCGAACAGATACGCGTCGTTCATGCCGTAAAGGACCGTGCAGGAGAACAGGACGCTTGCGAAAAGAAGCGTCGTTTTTTCGATAGGCACGCTGCGCAGGAAACCGAACGCGGCGATATACACGACGGCAACCGCCGCGATGAACAGAAGCGACGACGCCGTGCCGATCGCCGCGGCGAAAGCGGGCTCCGTATACTTTTCTTCCGAGGTCATCAGCGTGACCGTCGAATAAAGGAACAGCGAGAAAACAAGCCCGCGGACGAAGGTCCCCGCCGAGGGAAGATAGGTCTTGATTTTCTTGAGCGCCGTGTCGTTCATGCTTGTTAGTTGTTAGTTATTAGTTGTTAGTTG
>JAFRTA010000230.1 GCA_017427315.1 Clostridia bacterium | reverse complement strand
TTCTGATTCGTCGGGCTGTCGCCCGAAGGGATGAGGGATGAGAGAACGATAATTATACGCTCTGCGTCTCGGTTTATTCTCCGCGATTGTCGAAAAATGAACGCTATCGCGTCTTTTGAGGCAGAAAATGAATGAAACAAGCCCTTATCCCTGAATTCTGATTTATGCGCTTCGCGCATAAATCAGAATTTACGGCAACGCATACGCCCGGATGTAATCGACCTTATACTCTGCGCAGAAAGTCGCCTTGTCGTTCTTTTCGATGTTGCCGGACCAGCCGAAGGTCGGCGATCCGTCGCCGCCGTCGACTTCGCAGGAGACGATCATGTATTCCGGCTGCGTCGAAATGCCGCCGTACGAGGTCCGCGCGACCTCGTAACCGTTGATGTAATAAATGTATTCGTCCGGCGTCCACAGCAGACCGTAGGTGTTGTAGTTCTCATACGGGTCGTTGTCAAGCTGGAAAATGCCGACGTTCTTATACTTTGTCTTCAGGTCGTAGCCGCTGTAATGGATGTTCTGCGTGATCTTCCATGCGGCTTTCCCGCCGAGGTGCCAGAAGGGAGATTCCATGATATCCAGCTCCGCACCCTGCGTCGCGTCGTCGGATTCCTTCCAGACGTTGGAGTTGGTCATCCAGAACGCAGACCAGAGTCCCTGCCCCTTCGGCAGGATGCAGCGGCACTCGAAATATCCGTAGGTCTGCAGGTGGCTTTTCGCGGTGTCAAGACCGCAGGTGTACCAGTCGGGACCCTTCTCCCCGTCTTCTATGTACTGCGTGGTGATGATCAGGTTGCCGTCTTCGACGCGCGCCTGATCGAGAGACCAGTAGCCGCCCTTGCGGACGCCGCCGCCGTCGTGCGCTCTCCATTTCGTCGTGTCGAGGCTGTCGCCGTCGAATTCGTCGCTGAACGTCAGCGTCAGTTCGTCGACGTTGATCTGCGGCGCGGTCTTCTTCACGGTCGAGGTGTTGAAAAGCAGAAGGATCACGTTGACGAACGCGATCATGAAATTCAGAAATTTTGCGGAGAAAGTTGTCATTGTCGGACACCTCTTTATGATTTGTATCTTTATTTTAGCATATTTTCTGAGAATGTCAACAATAGACTTGCCCGCGCCGCCAATATATCTTGATAAGAAAGGCGCGGCGGATACAAGATATTGATCTTAAAAAACAGGGTAAAATTTTTTGTGAAATTCGTAGATTTTTTTGCAAAAAAGTATTGCAATTTCCACAAGCATCGTTTATAATGTTCAAGTCTGCGCATAACAAGGGATACCTATGTTATTTACAGACAAGGCGTTGATGCGGAAGGTGGCTGCACTTTGATGCAGGGAATTTCCGCGGAGTATGTCCGATTGACAAACCGGGCGAACGTTTTTGAGCGGATGATACCGCATCTCACGGGGTATTCTGCGCTCATTTACGGTGTTTTTTCGTTCCGGAGACAAAAAGTTTTCGGTTTTTTATAAACCGGAAGGCTTAAACACCCGGAGCCGTGTCGAAAAAATACCGACCGTGCCCGCCAAATTTACAAGGAGGCAGCAAAAATGGCAGCAAAGAACAAAATCAGGATCAGACTCAAGGGGTACGATCACAATCTGGTCGACAAAGCGAGCGAGCAGATCGTCGAGACCGCGAAGCGCACCGGCGCTCAGATCTCCGGTCCCGTCCCGCTTCCCACCGAGAAAGAGATCGTCACGATCCTTCGCGCCGTTCACAAGTACAAGGATTCCCGTGAACAGTTCGAGCAGCGCACCCACAAGAGACTGATCGACATCCTGAAGCCGACGAACAAGACCGTCGACGCGCTCAGGAACCTGGAACTTCCCGCCGGTGTTGATATAGAGATCAAGCTTTGATTTCTATACCTATTATATATAGGCTTACATCGCAGGTCAAGTTGACGGAAGGTCAACCAATAATCTGACAGGAGGAAAAAATCAGATGAAGAAAGCAATCATCGGAACAAAGCGCGGCATGACTCAGATTTTCGACGAAAAGGGCAACGTGATCCCCGTTACCGTCGTTGAGGCAGGCCCCTGCACGGTCGTGCAGAAAAAGACAGTCGGAACGGACGGCTACGAAGCGGTTCAGCTCGGCTACGGCGACGTGAAGATCCAGCGCGTCAACAAGCCCCTGACCGGCCACTTCAAAAAGGCCGACGTCGCTCCGAAGAAGCATCTCAAAGAGTTCAGACTCGCGGACATGATCACGCTGAACGTCGGCGATATCGTCAAGGCGGACATCTTCGCCCCCGGCGACACGGTCGACGTGCACGGCACCAGCAAGGGTAAAGGCACCGCGGGCGTTATCAAGAGATGGAATCACGGCAGACTGAAAGAGTCCCACGGTACGGGCCCCGTCGCAAGACATTCCGGCTCGCTGGGCGCCTGCTCCAGCCCCTCGAGAGTGTTCAAGGGCCAGAAGGCGGCCGGTCATCTCGGCAGCGAGAAGGTCACCGTTCAGAACCTCACGGTCGTGAAGGTCGACGCGGAGAACAACCTGCTTGCCATCAAGGGCGCCGTTCCCGGCCCCAGAGGCGGCATCGTCGTCGTGTCGAACGCAGTTAAGAAAGCGTAAGGGAGGAAACGAAAATGGCTAACATCGCAGTTCTCAATACGGCCGGTGAAAAGGTCTCCGATCTTGAGCTTAACGATTCCGTATTCTCTATTGAACCCAGCACCTCCGCTATGCATCTCGTAGTGGTCAACTACCTGGCGAATCAGCGTCAGGGCACCCAGTCCACCAAGACCAGAGCCGAAGTTTCCGGCGGCGGCAAGAAGCCCTGGAGACAGAAGGGCACCGGCCGCGCAAGACAGGGTTCCACCCGTTCCCCGCAGTGGTACCACGGCGGTATCGCGCTTGGCCCGAAGCCCCGCACCTACGGCTTCTCCATCAACAAGAAGGTCAAGAGACTTGCGCTCAAGTCCGCGCTCTCTTCCAAAGTCGCGTCCGAAGAGATGGTCGTTCTCGACTCTCTCGTGCTCGACGAGATCAAGACCAAAGCGGTGGTCAAGATCCTCGCGGCGCTCAAAGCCGGCAAGAAGGCGCTCATCGTGCTCCCCGAGCCCGACGACAAAGTCCTTCTCAGCGCGAGAAACATCCCCGGCGTAAAGACCACTTTCGTCGGTTCGCTCAACGTTTACGACATCCTGAACTGTGACACGCTCATCGTTCTCAAGGATGCGGTCGCAAAGATCGAGGAGGTATATGCATGAGTAAAGCAGCACAGGATATTATCCTTCGCCCGGTCATCACCGAGGAAACGATGATGGCTTCCCAGCTCAAGAAGTATTCCTTCATCGTCGCCAAAGACGCCAACAAGATCGAGATCGCGAAAGCGGTCGAAGCGCTCTTCGGCGTCAAGGTCGCGAAGGTAAACACGCTCAACGTGAAAGGGCATCTTCGCCGCTACGGCCGGTTCGAGGGCTATCTTCCCTCGAAGAAAAAGGCGGTCGTTACGCTCACCGAAGATTCCAAAACGATCGAGTTCTTTGACGGCTTAATGTAAGAGACCGCCGATCGAGCCGCAGACGACGTATGGTTTAAGCCGAGCCGCTAAATCTGCGCGTGAGACGGAGCAACGGGAGCTTACAAAGAATATTCAAGGCTGAAAGCCTAATTTAAAGAAAGGCGAGTGACATCTTATGTCCATTAAGGTCTATAAACCGACGACCAACGGCAGACGCAACATGTCGGTGACGGATTATTCCGGGCTGTCGAAGACCAAACCCGAAAGAAGCCTTCTCGAGCCTCTTTCGAAGCATGCAGGCCGTAACAGCTACGGCAGAATCACCGTCCGCCACAAGGGCGGCGGAAACCGTCAGAAATACCGCGTCATCGACTTCAAGAGATCGAAGACCGGCAAGGCGGAAGTCAAAACGATCGAATACGATCCCAACCGCAGCGCGTTCATCGCGCTGGTCGAATACGAAGACGGCGTGAAGAGCTACATCATCGCTCCCGCCGAGATCAAGGTCGGCGACGTCATCGAGTCCGGTCCCGACGCGGATATCAAGCCCGGCAACGCGCTTCCGCTTTCCAATATCCCGACCGGTACGTTCATCCACAACGTCGAGCTGTATCCCGGCAGAGGCGGTCAGCTTGCCAGAGCCGCCGGCAATGCCGCGCAGCTCATGGCGAAGGAGAACGGTCTCGCGCTTCTGAGACTTCCCTCCGGCGAGCTTCGCAACGTCTCCGCCGACTGCATCGCGACCATCGGCCAGGTCAGCAACCTCGACCACGAGAACGTCAAGATCGGTAAAGCGGGCCGCACCCGTCACCTCGGCGTGCGTCCTACCGTCCGCGGCTCGGTCATGAACCCGAACGATCACCCCCACGGCGGCGGCGAAGGCAAATCCCCGATCGGCCGTCCCGGCCCGGTTACCCCCTGGGGCAAGCCCGCGCTCGGTTACAAGACCCGCGGCAAGCACAACCGTTCCGACAAGCTGATCGTCAGACGTCGTAACGCGAAATAAGTCTGGAAAGGAGTAAACGTAATGAGCAGAAGCATTAAAAAAGGCCCGTATGTGCAGCCCAAGCTGCTTGCGAGAGTCGAAGCAATGAATAAGACCGGCGAAAAAGTCGTTCTGAAAACCTGGAGCCGCAGCTCTACCATCTTTCCGGACTTTGTAGGTCACACCTTCGCAGTCCACGACGGCCGCAAGCACGTCCCGGTCTATGTTACCGAGGATATGGTCGGCCACAAGCTCGGCGAGTTCGCGCCCACGAGAACCTTCAGAGGTCACGCGGGTTCCAAGACGACCTCCGGTAAATAATCCGGTCGAAAGGAGTGTAAGATATGAGAGCAACGGCGAAGGCGCCCTATATCAGGATCGCGCCCCGTAAGGTCAAGATCGTTCTCGACCTTATCAGAAACAAACCGGTTGACGAAGCTATGGCGATTCTCAAATTCACACCCAAGGCCGCGTGTGAACCGCTCCAGAAGCTTCTCAAATCCGCAATGGCAAACGCAGAAAACAACTACGATATGGATCTTTCGACCTGCCGCGTCGTCGAGGCGCGCGTAGATCAGGGCCCCACCCTCAAGAGAATCAGACCCCGTGACAAGGGCCGCGCGTACAGGATCAACAAAAAGACCTCGCACATCACGCTTGTCATCGAGGACGCCGAGTAAAGAGAGAGGAGGATAATTATGGGTCAGAAAATCAATCCCACCGGTCTTCGCATCGGTGTCATCAAGGACTGGGAATCCCGCTGGTACGCGGATAAGGGCGAGTTCGGCAATACGCTCGTCTCCGACAACAAGCTTCGTAATTACCTTCTCGAGAGCCTCGCTCCCGCAGGCGTCCCGAAGGTCGAGATCGAACGCGATCCCAAGAGAGTCCGCATCAACATCCACTGCGCCAAGCCCGGTCTTGTGATCGGCAAGGGCGGCGCCGAGATCGAGAAGCTCAAGTCCACCTGCAAGAAGCTCCTCGGCGGCGACAAGGACGTTTATATCAACATCATCGAGATCAAGCAGCCCGACCTCAACGCGCAGCTCGTCGCGAGAAACATCGCCGACCAGCTCGAAAAGCGCGTCTCCTTCCGCCGCGCGGTCAAGCAGGCCATCGGCAGGACCATGAGACTGGGCGCCAGAGGCATCAAGATCCAGGTCAGCGGCAGACTCGGCGGCGCCGAGATCGCCCGCAGCGAAACCTATAAAGAGGGCACCATCCCGCTGCAGACCATCCGCGCCGACATCGATTACGGCTTTGCGGAGGCGAAGACCACCTACGGCCGCATCGGCGTGAAGGTATGGATCTACAAGGGCGAGGTCCTGCACGACAACACCGGCAGATCCCGCCAGAGAAGAGACAGAGACAGAGATCGCGACAGAGACCGCGACAGAGACCGCGACAGAGACAGAGACAGGAGGGCGTAAAAATGTTAATGCCAAAGCGTGTGAAATTCCGCAGACAGCAGAGAGGCCGCCTCAAGGGCGCCGCGCACCGCGGAAATGAAGTGAACTACGGCGATTACGGCCTCGTGGCTCTTGAGCCCGCATGGATCAC
>JAFRTA010000229.1 GCA_017427315.1 Clostridia bacterium | reverse complement strand
GACAGATTACCCAGCCGGTCACGCTTGTGCCGAGGATCGCCCCGAGGATAACATAAAAACTGCGATTGACTTTCATCATGCCGGAGTTGACGAAGCCCACCGCCATGACGGACGTGGCGCAGGAAGACTGTATCACGCCCGTAACGCCCGTGCCGAGCAGCAGCCCCCGCAGCGGCGTCCCCGATAAACGGTACAATATCAACTCAAGCCGACTGCCCGCGACCTGTTTCAGACCGTCGCCCATCAGCGTCATGCCGAATAAAAACAACGCAGTCCCGCTTAAAAGCGTTATCACGTCGCCGATGCTCATCTCCATTCCCCCTTACGCTTAACTTTACCATATCGCATTCGTATTTTCAAGAGACCCGTTCTCTGCATTTTTCTCTTTTATTCCGAATTATTTTGCCTGAATCTGTGTTGATTATACAAAACAGAACATTTGTGCGTTTCTCATAAAAACAAATAGAAACATTTGTTCGTTTATTCCCTTGTAATCCGCATGCGGATATGATAGAATAATAACGCGGAGTGAAGAACATATGTTTTGCAAACAATATATCGCCATCGACCTCAAGTCTTTTTACGCATCTGTCGAATGTGTGGAGCGAGGGCTTGACCCGCTGAAAACGAATCTTGCCGTCGCAGACCTCGAACGGACGGAAAAAACGATCTGTCTCGCCGTTACGCCGGCATTGAAAGCGTACGGCATTCCGGGCAGGGCAAGATTGTTTGAGCTGATCGAAAAACTGCGGGAAGTGAACGCCGCGCGATGCGCCGGGCTGCCGGGAAAGCGTTTTACCGGCGAATCATACGACGCGGATGCGCTGCGCGCCGATCCGTCGCTGAAGATCGGCTACATTGCCGCAAAGCCGCGCATGTCGCTTTATATGCATTACAGCACGCGCATATATGACGTTTATTTAAAATATATCGCGCCGGAGGATGTGCACGTCTATTCCGTCGACGAGGTCTTTATCGACGCGACGCCGTATCTGCGCGCTTATCGCATGACGGCGCACGAGTTTGCAATCATGCTGATCCGCGACGTGCTGAAAACGACCGGAATCACGGCGACGGTCGGTATCGGCACAAATATGTATCTCTGCAAGGTTGCAATGGATATCGTGGCGAAACGCGCGGACGCGGATGAGGACGGCGTTCGGATTGCGGCGCTTGACGAGGCATCCTACCGGCGGCTTTTATGGGATCACAGACCCATCACCGATTTCTGGCGCGTCGGACCGGGTTACGCAAAGCGCCTTGCCTCGGTCGGGCTCTATACGATGGGCGATATCGCACGATGTTCTCTGGGCGGCGGAAACGAATTTTACAGTGAAGATCTTTTATATAAAATGTTCGGCGTCAATGCCGAGCTTCTGATCGACCACGCGTGGGGCTGGGAGCCCTGCACGATCTCGCAGGTGCGCGCATATACGCCGAGCGCAAACAGCGTGAGCACCGGACAGGTGCTCTCAAGCGCTTACGACCATGCAAAAGGCAGGATCATTGCCCGGGAAATGGCGGATACGCTTTCTCTGGAGTTGACGGAAAAGAAGCTCGTGACGAATCAGCTCGTTTTGGTGATCGGTTACGATACCGCGAGTCTGACCGGCGGACGGACTTATACTGGACGCGTCAGATGCGACCATTACGGCAGACTGATTCCGGAACCGTCGCACGGGTCGGTGAATCTGCCCGGATATACCGCTTCCTGCGACGAAATCATGAAGGCGGTCGCCGCGCTTTACGACCGGATCGCCGACGAGCGGCTGCTGATCCGCCGATTCAACGTAATTGCGAATAACGTAATCGCCTCTTCTGCCGTTCCGGAGCAAAAAAAGTACGAACAAATCGATTTATTTGCCCAACCGCCCGATCCGGCCGCCCAACGCGCGGCGGAGCTTGAAAAAAGAAAGCGGGAAGCAATTCTTGCGCTGAAGAACAAGTTCGGCAAAAACGCCGTGATCCGCGGTCTGGATCTTCGTGAAGGAGCGACGACCGTCAGTCGGAACGCGCAGATCGGCGGCCATAAGGAGTGACGGAAGAACGATGCAAGAGAGAAATTTCGGCAGCGAAAAATACGCGGATATCATCCATTTACCGCACCGTGATCCCACGGCGCGGCATCCGCGCATGACGATGCTGAACCGGGCGGCGCAGTTCGCTCCGTTCGCCGCACTGAAGGGCTATGAGGAAGCAATCGGCGAAACGGCGCGGTTCACCGATACGCGCCCGGAAATCAGCGACGACGCAAAAGAACTTCTCAACAGAAAGCTCGGCGTCCTGCAGGCGGTCATCGAGCATGAACCGAGCGTCACGGTAACGTATTTTCGGCCTGATTCGAGAAAGAGCGGCAGCACATGTATCACCGTATCCGGCCGCGCGATACGGCTCGACCCGCAGAAACGCATTCTGCATCTGCGGACGCATAAGGATATCCCGCTGGACGATCTGCTTGATATCGTCGGAGAACCGTTCGTATGGGCGGAATAAGAAAACCGACGGAAAGCCGAATGGCTTCCCGTCGGTTTATTAACAAATACGTCAAAGCGTAACCCCGTTTTTAAAAATCGCGATTTCACGATATCCGTTCATTTCATTTTTCGTCGGTCGGCCGGACGCCGTCTCGAGCATCAGATCGAACAGCCCGTTTTCGTCTCCGGTAAAGGCGTCGAAATCGATCCAACCGGATTTTCTCTGCGCAAGCTGCGTGTTCGTCGATATCTTCAGCGTCGGCACGGGAGCGCCGAGCGGCGTTCCTCTCCCGGTAGTAAATAAAATCAGATGGCAGCCGGCAGCGGTCAGCTCGGTGACTGCGACGATATCGTTTCCGGGTCCGCTCAACAAATTGAGTCCGGGCGTTTTTGCCGCAACGCCGCAGGAAAGCACGTCCGTTACGGGAGCGCTTCCGCCTTTCTGCACGCAGCCGAGCGATTTTTCTTCGAGCGTGGTGATGCCGCCGTCACGGTTGCCGGGGGAGGGATTCTCGCTTACCGGCTGGCCGTGAGAAAGATAATAATCCTTCCAGCGATTGATCAGTTCAACGGTTTTATCGAAAACGTCCCGAGAAACGCAGCGGTTCATCAGAATCCGCTCTGCGCCGAACATTTCGGGAACCTCGGTCAGAACGGCAATTCCGCCGAGAGCGACGATGCGATCCGTAATCTTGCCGACAAGCGGGTTCGCCGTTATGCCGGAAAGTCCGTCGCTGTCGCCGCATTTCAGCCCGAGCTTCAGTTTTTCGGCGGGAACCGGAACACGGCGGTCGTTCACCGTGATGGAAATCAGCTCCCGACCGATTTTTTCTCCTTCCGCAATCTCGTCGCAACAGTCCTGCGCGTTCAGAAAACGCACGCGGCGCCCGTCATACGCGCCGACGCGACGCTTCAGATGCTCGATTCGGTTATTTTCGCAGCCGAGACCGAGCACGAGAACGCCGCCGGCGTTCGGGTGCCTGATAAGCCCGCCGAGCGTTTTTGCCGTCGTCTCATAATCGTCGCCGAGCTGACTGCAGCCGTAAGGGTGTTCCAACGCAAACGCGCCGGTTCTTTTTGCGATCTCCCGCGCCGCGCCGTTGACGCAGCCGACGGTGGGTATGATCCAGATATCGTTCCGGATGCCGATATCTCCGTTTTCGCGCGGATACGCCTGAATGCAAACGCCGCCGTCCCCGCTCGGCATTTGAATGCGCTCGGGAGAATAGACGTAAGCTTCACGGCCGGTCAGCCCGGTCGTCAGGTTATGACAGTGCACATGCTCCCCGGTGCGGATATCCGCCGAGGCGATACCAATCGGGAATCCGTAACGAATGACGGGCTCTCCCGCACGGATATCCCGCAGCGCGTATTTATGCCCGCTTTCAAGCGAGATCTTTACGTTATCCCGCTCGTTGACAATCACATACTCCATTCGATTGCCTCTCTGATATCCTCGATTTCAAAACATGCTTCGGTTTCCGGCAGAAAAACGGAAAGATCGGTTCCCCAGAGCGCTCTGTTCGAAAGAATCGGTCCCAAGTGGTTGTTCCGGATATAATCGATATGTTCGGCTTTGTCCTGCGGTTCGTCGCACCGGTAGAACCGCAGCAAAGCGCAAAGCGATAAAATCATCGGCCGCGGAGCTTTTCCGAATTTTTCATAATAGTCAAGCGCCGTCGGCAGAACGCGGGCGGTATATTTCGATACGGAATTCAAAGCAATCGAACGAAGTCTGTGATGAATGAAGGGATTCGCAAAACGTTCAAGCACCGCTGCTGCAAACGCGCGGTTTTCTTCATTGTCGCCGAGGACGGGAAGAATGTATCCCTCCAGACTCCTGTGCAAAAAAGCGTTGAGCTGCTCGTCTTTCAGACAGTCACCGACGGTCTCTATCCCTGCAAGCAGGGCGGGAAAAACCATCGTGGTATGCGCGCCGTTCAGCACGCGGACCTTCCGCTTTTTATAAAAAGATATATTATCCGTCCAGATCACGTTCTGTCCGGCGCGCGCAAAGGGAAGCTCGTTTTCATAATTCCCCTCAATCGCCCAGAAATGATAGGGCTCCGCCGCGTCAATCAGCCTGTCGGGCGTCCGATAAAGCTTGTTCAGCTCCGATGCGTCTTCGGGATATCCCGTTACGATGCGATCGACAAGCGTATCGCAAAATATGTTTTCTTTTTCTACCCAGGATGCGAATTCTTCCGGAAGCCCCCAAAGCCGGCAATAATCCAAAACGTATTTTTTGAGGAGATGGGCGTTTTTATCGATCAGTTCGCAGGCAAAAAAAACGAGGCCGGGGAGTCCTTTCCGATATCTGTGATAAAGCATCTGCGCAACTTTTCCCGGGAATGAAGCGCACGGCTTATCCGAAAGACGACAAGCGCCGTCGAACGAAATCCCCGCTTCGGTCGTATTTGAAATCACGAATCGCAGCTCCGGGTTCTGCGCAATCTCAAGAAACGCGTCAAAATCCCGATAAGGGTTTACGGCGCGCGACACGGAACGGATCAAACGCGTGTCGTTTACCGTTTTCCCACCGGAAACACCGCGAAGGAGCAAATGGTATTCTCCGTTCTGGCTGTTGATCGCGTCAACACGCGCGCTGTCCGTGGGGGATACGATCACGATTTTTCCGTCATACAGCCCCTTATGATTTAAACTGTCGATAAAGTCACAGGCAAACGCCCTTAAAAAATTCCCCGTTCCGAATTGCAGTATCCTCTCCACGGAAGTCTCCTCCTTTGAAAATATTTTAAAATAACGAACGTCACAGGCGGTGTGCGCGGTATTCCCGAGCGGATGCTCGAGCCTGTCAAATCCGTTTTTCTCATAAAATCGCCGGGCAGCTTTCATATTTTCAAGCGTTTCAAGATAACAGCCGGAATAACGGGTTTTCGCAAATTGCAATGCCGTGTCAAGCAGAGTTTGAGCAACGCCTTCGCCGCGTGCTTGCGGCGTGCAATACATTTTCTGCAGTTCACACACACCGTCAACGCCCGTCAGTTCCGCAATCCCGACGCCGCCGAGAAGCGCAGCGTTCTCATCTTCGGCGATCCAGTATCGACGGCCGGGTTGATTGTATAAATACGAAAACCTTCCGAGATCCGGGTCGGTCCACGCCGTTCCCTCGTGATTCGCGCCGAATTCTATCAGACAATTTCTGATAAGCGCCTCTATCGCCGCATCGTCATCGCGACGAATCTGCCGAATGCTGTATTTCATGATCAAACCTCTGCAGCAGTTTTATTTCAGTATATCATATTTCTAATTATTTTCAACAAAAAATGCAAAAACTTCCGATTCTGCGTATCGGAAGTTGCATTTGCTTTTTGTTTGTGGTAGACTGTGATTGATTTGCGGAAAGGAGTTTTCATATGTCCGGTCGGTTTGTATTCTATTTTGTTCCGCATCAGGATGATGAAATAACAAACTTCGGCGTTTCTATCCTGCGGGATATCGACGCGGGATTCCGTGTAATATGCGTTTTATGCACCGACGGGGGAGCGTCCTCCGCCCGTCGTCTGATCGGGAACGGCGAGGCTTGTCATCTTCATGCAGGCAGACATGATTATCCGATGTCACGCGAGGAATTTTCCTGCGCGCGGGACAGGGAGTATATTGCCTGCTGCAGAGAAATGGGAATCAGGAATGAAGATATCATGATATCCCGGTTCAGAGGAAGAGACGGCGAGCTTTCGACAACCCTTGCCGAGAAAATCATTGTTGACGCAATCGACGGTTTCCCGCCGGATGAAACCGAAGTAAAAACGCTCGTACCCGTGACGGAAACGCCTCAAAATCCCGATCATACCGCAACGGGAATCGCCGCGCGGAATCTGTTCCGAAAAAAGGCGTTTGCCGGTCTCTCTCAGTTCTACGAAGTGATTTTTCTCAACAGAACGGAGCAGCCGCAATATCCGCTTGAGCGTCTCGTTCCGACGGCGGAGCAGGCGGAACGATACTGTCGTGCGGCCGATTGCTACGGCGTCTGGAAGCCGGATCGGGGGTTCTACGCCGTCGGTCATCATTCCGTGAAGGACGAGTTTGATTTATTGACGTCCGACCCCGTTTCGCTTCTGGTGAAAACATAAAAAAGGCTGTGCGGGAATCGATTACCCGCACAGCCTTTTTCTATATCATTCTTCCCCCTGATACAACGTAACGCTTCCTGTCAGCGTTCCGCTGTTTTTGTCATAGGCGTTGATGAAAACGGTTCTTGTATAGCTCGGTTCATATGGCGGAGTCGTGAGCGTCGCGTCCTCATCAACATAAATGTTTCCTCCCGGGATTTCTTCGCTGTAGTTCACTTCGGGATAATCCCATTTTTCCGTTCCCGCGGCAGCGTATACGGTATCGCCGATAAACAGACCGCGCGGTTCGTCACCGTAGTTGTATTCGTCCGCGTTTATTCTGTAGCGCGTGAGCAGTGAAAGCTGTCCGTCCGTTACGCCGATACGGACCAGACTGACGACGAAATGCTCATAATCATCCGAATATTCTGTAAGTCCCGCAAGATAACTCCCGTCTTTCAAATCGACGAACGCTTTATAATCCGTATTGAGATAACTCTCTTTGAATACGAGACTGTTGACCTCCTTCGGCCGGGTCGGATCGCTCACGTCGAACAGGCTGATTTTTGCGCTTCCGTCGGTTCCCGTTTCCGTTCCGCCCGAACCGATGCCGATCAGAAGATTTTCACCTATCGGGTGAAGATACGCGGAAAATCCGGGTAATTTAACCTCGCCTTTGACTGCAGGCGCAGCGGGATTGCTGAGATCAATCACGAACAACGGGTCCGTATTCAGGAAGGTCACGACGTACGCCGTATTCCCCATAAACCGAACGCCGCGCACGCTCTCGTTTTCACCGATACCTTCCGTCGCGCCGACCTGTTTGAGCTCCCTATCGAGCACGACCACGCGGCAGACGCGCTTCCATTGATTTCCGTAGGTACATTCCGTAACGGCGACGCGCAGATATCCGTCGAACTCGTCAATCGCGAAACTGTCTCCGATGCTTCCGTCGACCGTGCCTTTTGCGATATATTCTGCTTTTTCGCCGGTGATATCAAAGGAAATGATTTGCGTGATATCCTTGCTGCCGTCTGCGTAATCATACTGCATCGAGTAAACGTAAAGCGTCGACTGCGTGCAGTAGACTGCGGCTCCGCATGTCATAACGGAGATCGTTTCCGGCTCGGTTTGCTCAGGATTCGTCAAATCCAGCGTAAAGACGCTGATAAATCCGTCGGGGGTGGTATTCTCGGGCAGAACGACGTCCTGCGCTTCGACGAATTTTTCTTCGGTTCCGCAGTAATAGCAGGGAACGAACGTTGATATATCGTCTTTGCGGAAGGAATAAAGATCGAACCCCGTGCTCGTGACCGTGATAAGCTTGTTCCCAATCAGGCGCGACGACTCGGAATATCCTTTGAATCGGAAAACATTGATTTCCGTCGGATTCGACCTGTCCGCAATATCGTAGATTCTGACGCTTGTAAAACGGTTGATATCGCCTTGCGGCGTCTCGAAGAATTCTTCTCCCGTCACGACCATTTTATCGCCTGTCAGAAACATCCCGGTAAAATAATCCTGATATTTCGACGCCTCGGCGCGGTTTTCGATTTGAGAAACCTTCGTCAGTTTTTCCGCATCCGCGCGGACGATATAGATTGTCGTTCCGCCGCTCGGCAGATAATAAATATATTCGCCGTCCGTTTTGACGATATCCTGCTCGTCGACCGCGTCGTCGCGTTTGTTCGTATCGGAATGCTCTTTTGCTCCGTCTGCGCCGGCGTTCGCGGAATCAACGCCGAGCAGTTCGTCGTTCCGGACATATTCCGCGGCCTTATCCTGCGGCACGGGCGCTGCAGGCTCTTCGGCAAAACCGTTGAATTCTACGGAAGCGGCTGAGTCCGAAGATTTTTCGTAACCGAAAGACAACCAGTAATGGGTGTTTTCCTTCCGGTCTTTTTCATACGCCGTTTTTATCTCGGACAACTGTTCTGCGATGGAATCATAACTCTGAAAACCGAGCGACTGCGCGTTTTTCGCATGGAAAGTGCCGTTTTTGGGGATATATCTGCTCACGATGCTTACGTTGGGCAGAACAAAGAACGCAAGCGCCAGGAACAAGGCTGCGGCAGCAGGCAGCGAAAAAGCGATGATTTTCCCTTTTTTCTTTTTCTTCGGTTTCACAGCCGCGATTTGATTTTCTATCGCGTTTCTCGAAAGAGCGGCCGGGACGGGAATCTTCTCTTCCCGTTCTTTTTCTTTTATAAATTGCAAATCGTCCATTTCTGATCCTCCTCTTTATGCCGTTTCGCATAATTCCCGTAACTTTTTTAAGCTTCTGGAGAGCTTGGAGCGTACGGTGTTCTCGTTAACGCCGAGCATGCGGGATATTTCTCTGGAATTGAATTCGCCGAGCACGGAGAGCGTGACGATACGGCGTTCTTCCTCGGAAAGGTTGGAGAGCAGGCGGGTCACGGTACCGTCCTCATACGAATCGAAAACGGGGGAGTCGATCTCGTCGACGGTCAGGTCTTCCCGGGCTCTGTTTCTGATCATATCCTTACACGCATTCGCAAGAATTTGAAACAGCCATGAGCGAAACGACTCCGGTTTTTTCACACAGGCGATATTCCGATATGCTTTGAGCGCGCAGCTCTGCACGGCGTCCTCCGCATCGTGCGGATTTTTCAGATACCATAACGCAAACTTGTACATTCCTGTGGCGTATTCCTCATACAGCTCGCCGAATGCGGAAGCGTCGCCCCTGACGGCGTTATGTACGCATTGTTTGATTCTGTCGTTATTCATTGACGTTCTCCGACGGGATGAGAAGCCCGTACCGTCCTTTCTGTTTTTCGCTCTCCGTCCATAAGACGCGGTCGGCATAAAAAGTGTTGCATCGTTTCGAAAATTATATCATTTTTTCCGTGATGTTTCAATCCGGAAAAATCGTATTTTTTCAAATTTCATCTTGCAATCAATCAGAGAATTTTATATTATCTAATCATCATAAGAATTTCGGAGATTATTCGATGTTTCCCGATTGTGAAAATTGCTGGTATAATACGCTTGATGAAACCGAAGAAGAATACTTTTGCTCTCTTGAGCTTGACGAAGACGAATTCTTTTCATTTAAAAACGAATACGGCGGGAAGTGCCGGTATTACCGCCCGTTCGGAAACGAATATGACATCGTGAAAAAACAAAACTAAAGGTGATAGATGATGTATCTTCTCGGATATGATATCGGCGGAACGAAGTGCGCTGCAATCCTCGGCGTTTGCGATACGGAAGACGGAAAATGCAGGATTATCGGCAAACACGGGATTGCAACGGCCGATTTCTTCGGTTACAAAGGCGTGATGAACGCCTTGTTCTCCGAATCCGACCGTCTTCTTGCCGAATACGGTATCGCTCCGTCGGAGCTTCACGCCGTCGGCGTAAGCTGCGGGGGGCCTCTCGACTCAAACAAGGGGGTCGTTCTGTCGCCGCCGAATCTGCCCGACTGGGATAACGTGCCTATCGTTGCCGATATCGAACGGCATTACCGCGTTACGGCGCGGCTTTCCAACGACGCCGACGCGTGCGCGCTTGCGGAATGGAAGTTCGGGGCCGGGTTCGGGTGCAGAAATATGATATTCCTCACCTTCGGCACCGGAATGGGCGCCGGACTTATTCTGAACGGAAAGCTTTACTCCGGCGCGAACAATATGGCCGGTGAGGTCGGTCATATCCGACTTGCCGAAGACGGACCGGCCGGCTACGGCAAAAACGGTTCCTTTGAGGGCTTTTGTTCCGGCGGGGGGCTCGCCGCTTCGGCTCTGTATTACAAAGAGCGGTTTATTTCCGAGCACGGAAAAACGCCTCTGCTTGAACGTAACCCTTATCCGACGGCGAAGGAACTTGCCGAAGCTGCCCGGAACGGAGACGCGTTCGGCAGATTCATTCTTTCAAACTGTGCGAAACGACTTGCGCAGGGACTTTCGATTCTGATTGATATTTTGAATCCCGAAAAAATCGTAATCGGCAGCATCTATGCGCGCAACCGTGATTTCTTCAATGAAATAATCCTGCCTATCATAAAAGAAGAAACGCTGCCCTTATCCCGCTCTGTATGCGATATCGTTCCCGCTGCGCTCGGCGAACAGATAGGTGATTATGCGGCGCTCGGCACTGCGCTTCTTTCATCGGAAAAATCGGAGGAATCTGCAAATGGACTTTAATCAATTGCTATCTGCTTTTCTTGCGAAATATCCTTCCCTTTCCGGCGTCGGAGCGGATATCTCCGCCGTATACGACGCCATGGTTCGCACTTATCGACATAACGGCAAGATCATGGTTTGCGGCAACGGCGGTTCCGCCGCAGACAGCGAGCATATCGTCGGCGAACTGATGAAAGGATTTGAAAAACGCCGCCCTCTTTCCGCCGGGGATAAAAAAGCATTTGCAGAACTGCCGCACGGCGATCTCATTTCCGAAAAACTGCAGAAACCGCTCTGTGCCATTTCGCTTGTCAGCCAGTGCGGCGTGATTTCCGCTTTTGCGAACGACGTAGACGCCGGGCTCGTATATGCGCAGCAGGTTTACGGCTATGCAAGAGAAAACGACCTTTTGATCGCTTTGAGCACGTCGGGGAATTCAAAGAACATCGTATACGCCGCAGAGACCGCGAAAGCGCTCGATTTGACGACTGTCGCGATTACCGGTGAAAAAGAAAGCGACTTGTCTGAAATTTGCGATGTTACCGTCCGTTTGCCTGCGCAGAGCCCGAAAGACGTACAGGAGCTGACGCTGCCGGTTTATCATTTTTTATGTCTTGCCGTGGAAGAATTCTTTTTTAAATCATAATTTTTTCGGTTTACAGATAAAAGACGACCCGCTGCCGCTTTTCCCGGCAGCGGGTCGTCTTTGTTCAAATCATGGAATCCTTATGGCCTCCGTAAACGTGACAGTTGTCTTCCGAATACGTTACGGGCGATAATTCAAAATCCCGTGCGTCTTTTCCGCAAAGCAATACGGACTGCCCTTTCGGAATTTTCAGACGCAGCCCGGCTGTCGGGAACGTGATTACGCGCTCGAAATGGTCTGCAAATACGGTCGTGTCATTGTTTTCAAGAGGCGGAATCGATATTCTGCATATCCCTGTTTCGGAGCGCGGATTGCGAATGTCGGCCCACAGGAACCGACCGCCGCGATAAACGGCCGATACTTCGAATCCGCCCTCGCACGCAAGAGAGTCGACAGACGCGTCCGTCCAGGCTTTCGGCAGCGCGGGGAAAATCGAAATCGTTCCGTTGTTGCTTTGTATCAGCATATCCAATACGGCAGCCGCGGCGGCGCAAGGCGTTTCAAGCACGGGATTCCCGCCCTCGCTGTACATGGTATTCCGGGTAATAAAACCGCCGTTCCAAAGCTCGGTCAGCTTTTCGTACGCTTTGTCGCCTTCGCCGAGGACGG
>JAFRTA010000030.1 GCA_017427315.1 Clostridia bacterium | reverse complement strand
ATACCCACCCAGTCGAGCCGCCAGAATTTGTTCTTTTCGCGGTTTTCGGGGTCGTTCTTGACGAAATCCCACATCCCGTAGGCGATCCGCAAGAGCTCGTCGCGTAAAGTTTCGGTATCGGCGATCGCGTCGTCATCGCCGCCGAGCTCGAGATACCAGAAGTTCTCGGAGATGCTGCGCATGTCGGGCACGCGGTGGGGAAGATCCTCTTTTGTGTAGTGATGCGCCCATTCCGGCGGGATGAATACGCTCTCGCGCGTGTCCTCCCGCGCCTGGAGCATGCAGCTCATGCCCATCGTTTTGCAGTCGGCGGTCGCGGGGGCGATATCCTCGCCGAATTCGCTGCGCGCCTCGCGCCCGAAGCGGTATTCCGCGCCTGTCAGCGGCGCTAAAACGCTGTCGCCGGAGCAGTCCGCGAAGATTTTTGCCCTGACGGTATGAAAGGTCTGCGTCGTCGTCTGCCAGCCCTTGACCCACTCGATGCGGTCGCCGTTCATGCCGCAGTCGAGACAGGAGCAGTTCAGAAGAAGCTCCACGCCCGGCTGATACGCCGCCGCGGCCCAAAGGACGCCGTCCCAGACGGAATAGTTGCAGTCGGGGTTGCGGTAAAGGTTCTCGAGCATCAGTTCCTCGAGGATGCCCGTTTCGCGGTTGCCCCTGCCCTGTGCGCCGCAGACCCACATGCGGATCTCGCTGGAGGCGTTGCCGCCGAGCATGGGGCGGTCCTGCATCAGCACGACGCGCGCGCCCCGCCGCGCCGCCGCAACGGCGGCGCAGAGCCCCGCAAGCCCCCCGCCGATCACGCAGAGGTCGGAAGTATGGCTGATTGTTTTGAAGACGTTATTATTCATAGTAATAAAACTCTATGTGTTTAACTATATTGCTGCGAGTCGCGGATATCGGGGATCGGGGATCGGATATCGTGCCGAAACTGCAGATCAGATAATAGAATTAACTTTTGAGAAAACGGGAAGGATTTTCAGCAGATTACACGTACACGATCCGCGATATCCGATCCCCGATATCCGAAAAATCGATATGTTTGTATAATGTAGGCGCTTTATACAATCTTCCAGATCATCTGCTTAATCATCGCCGCCCCCGGCTCGCGGTCCTTCGCGTAGAACACGGTCAGCAGGGAGCCGTCCCGCAGCTCGACCGAGGCGGGGTAGCCGAGGTCGCCGGAGACGGGCGTTTCCCATAAAACGAGGTCTTTTTCCCAGGTCTCCCCGAGGTCTTCGCTGACCATCGCGCGGATCCCGTACAGAGGACCCGTCCGGTAGCCGTAAACGCTGACGAGAACGCCGGAGGAATGCAGGCACAGATGCGCGGGCGCGCCGCCGGCTTTGCTCAGAAGCTGCTCCGGCGCGCTCCACGTTTTTCCGCCGTCCCCCGATACGGTCTGGAACGTCGTGAAATATCCGTGCTGTTCACCGCGGAAGTGGCAGAGCAGCCTGCCGTCCGGCAGCTCGAGCGTGTGCGGCTCGCAGGCGCTGATCTTTACGCCGTCCCGGTATACGGGCGGGACCGCGCCGACGTATTCCGCAGAGCCGTCGCGATTCACGCGCCACGCTTCGATCAGGTCCTTTTCCCCGAAGCTGTCGTCCGCGGAAAACGCCCTGCCGACCCAGAGGATCGAGCCGTCCCGCAGCGCGGTCGGACCGTGGGGCGAGGTCACGGGACTGATGTGCAGCCCGCCGAAGGTCTTCCCGCCGTCGAAGCTCAGCCGGAAGGTCGAACCGAGATATTTTTTCTCTTCCTCGTCTGTCACGGTGTCGAGATAGGCGTTGTAATAAGCGTTGCGGGCGTGCAGGCGCGGCGCCTGCCCGTCTTCGACGGGATTCCAGTTCCGCTGGGCTTCGCGGGTGTTGTTGAACGAGGTGAAGATCACGCCGTTTTCGCCGAAGGGGACGATCCCCGCGTCCCGGTCGTCAAGCGGCGTGTCGATCACGGGCCACGCGCCGGTATAGGTTTTTCCCCCGTCGGAGCTCAACGCCATGACCGCCTTGCCGAAGGGGCAGATGTGTCCGCAGCGGTAGCCGGAGCATACCACGGCGAGCTCCCCGCCTTGAAGACGCGCGACGCTCGGCCAGCCGAAATAATCGTGACGGCTCAGAGGATTCGAGATGATCGTTCTCGCTTCTTCGATGATGTCGATCTTCATGAAAAACGTCCTTTCTGTTTCCGGAACGCGGCGCGGAAAAAACGATTTGACCGCACGGAAAGATTATGGTATTATGGTTAAAACGGCAGCGAACAAATAAAGGAGGGCGGGAAAATGAACGTATATGCGGATCTGTTCCTGACCTTTGCGAGGATCGGCGCGTTCACCTTCGGCGGCGGCTACGCCATGATCCCGCTGATCCGCAGGGAGACCGCGGAAAAGGGGAAATGGATCTCGGACGAGGAGCTCTCGGAGATCGTCGCCGTCGCGGAATCGACGCCGGGTCCCATCGCCGTGAACGCCGCGACCTACGTCGGCAGAAGCGCGGCGGGCTTTTTCGGCGCGCTTCTCGCCACGCTCGGCGTGACGCTTCCCTCGTTCTGCGTGATCCTCGCGCTGTCGTTCCTGCATACGAGATTCCACGAGCTGACGCCGGTGCGTTACGCCTTTTTCGGCGTGCGCGCGGGCGTTCTGGCGCTGATCCTGCGGGCGTTGTGGATCATGTGGAAGCAGACGCCGAAAAAGATTTTTTCCTATGCGGCGATCGCCGCGGCGTTCGTCGCGTGCGCCGTGATCGAGATCCATCCGGCGCTCGTGATCCTCGCCTGCGCCGCGGCGGGGATCGTTTATGCCCTCATCGCGGAGAGGAGGGCGAAGAAATGATTTTTCTGAAGCTGTTCCTCGTCTTTCTGAAGATCGGCGCGCTGACCTTCGGCGGCGGCTACGCTATGCTGCCGCTCGTGGCGGACGAAGCCGCGGCGCAGGGCTGGCTCGACAGCGAGACGATGCTGGATTTTGTCGCCGTCAGCGAGAGCACGCCGGGTCCCTTCGCGGTGAATATCGCGACTTTCGTCGGCAGCCGCACGGCGGGCGTCGCAGGCGCGGTCTGCGCCACGGCGGGAGTCGTGCTGCCCTCGTTCATCATTATACTGATCGTGTCGAAATTCCTCTCGAAATTCCGTGAGAACTGCTTTGTGCGCGGCGCAATGTCCGGAATCAAGCCCGCTGCGTCGGGTCTCATCGCCGCGGCGCTGTTCGCCTCGGCGATCACGGTGTTCTTCCCCGCAGGGCTCGCTCCCGACCGCTTTATATCTCCGGCGTTCTGGATCTCGGCGGGCATCTTCGCCCTTTCCGCGGTCCTCGCGTTCAAAAAGCTGCATCCAATCGCGGTGGTCGGCGTTTCCGCCGCGCTGGGCGTCGCCGCGGGGTATCTGTTCGGGCTGTGAATAGGGCGCGGATGAATTCTGATTTGTCGCTGCGAAGCAGCGAACAAATCAGAATTCCCGTGAGATGTGAAATGTGAGATGTGAGATGTAATTACTTTTCACATTTCACATTTTTCTGTTCACTGAAATACTGATTTGTCGAGGTCAAAGACCTCGACAAATCAGTATTTATCATCCCCCGATCACGCGGTCGGTGAAAAAGTCTTTTTTATGGGTCACGTTCTCGCCGTTGTACATCACGATGAAGCCGCCGCCGCTGCCGGTCTTCCCGCCGGAGAGCAGGCGCGCCTTGAACGCGCGGCGCAGGGAGGTGTCCTCGGGCCACTCCGTGACGGGCAGCTCCGCGTACTGGTTGAATACGCGCCAGGCGTCGCCGAACTCGTCGCTGTCGCCGGACTCGTAGATCTCGAAATCGTCCATAAAGCGCAGGATGTTCGACGTCGGCGGCAGGAACTCCCGGTGGCCGGGGTAGAGCAGCCACGAATGGGTGCGCAGCAGCACGATATCGCTCCTGGTCTTTTCTTTCATGAATTCGTAAGCCATGCGGTAGGAACCGCTGCGCACGTCGTCGGTCAGCGGCTGGCCGCTGCTCGGGATATGGAAGCCCGCGTAACGCGCGCCGTCTTTGACGGTGAGGCCGCATTCCAGATGCAGGTCTTCCCCGTGATATACGCCGTCCGGCTCATACTGGAACCTGCCGAGGGTGAACCTGCCCAGGCGCAGAAAGCCCTCGTTCCACCCGGCGACGAAGGTGCCCGGCACGTTTTTGCACGCCATGCACTCCAGCAGCTTGTACTTGAGGTCGGTCATGCTCGCCCAGAACAGCTCGTCCGGCAGCCCCTGCTCGCGGTAGCGTTCGCGGGTGCGTTTTGAAAGGTGCATTATGAAAACGAGGTCCATCGTGTATTTGTTTTCTTTGTATTTTTTCGCAAGACGCTCGACGCGGGGCAGGAGAACGCGCAGGCTGACCTCGTCCGTTCTGCAGAACTGCCGCACGAGCCGCTCAAAAGACGCGGCGAACGCGGCGTTTTTTTCAAGATTCCACTCCACGCCGAGAAAAACCGTCCGCGCCTCGGCGGGAAAATCCAGCCGTTCGCAGATCTCTTTTACGAATTCCGTATTGTTCATGGTTTTTTCCTCTCTTATTCTTTTGCTGAACCGCGGGCAGCCGCGGTCTTTTTTTGCTTTTTCGTTATTTCAGGTTCACGCAATGGGACAGGATAAAATCTTTTACAAACTCAAAATCTTCTTTCCCCGCATATACTTGATTGTGATTCAAAAGACCGTTGACCTTGATCAGTCCGCGGCGCGGATATGCTTTGACTTTTCGCGTTTTCTCAAATGCCGAATACATCTCCGTTCGGACGTTCATGCCAATGCCGACAGCGGTAAGACTGCCCGAGGCAAGTCCCCCGAACATCGTTATGGCGGAAATCAGTTCTGCCTTCTTTGCCTGTTTCGGCATTTGTTTGTGATTGACGCCCTGTTCGTCCATTTCGAAAATAACACAGTATTTCCCTCCCATGATCGCAGCGTAAATACAGTAACTCAGTCCAACGACGGCGGTCATGCCGATCATGAAATATCCGAAAATTTTCAGGTTGGTCAGAACGTTGTCCCATCCTCCCCACTGAATGAAGTCCGAAATAATAATAATCAAAAACAGGCCGAGAAAAATGAAAAAGAAGATTTTCCAGAGCAGCAGGAATATCGTCGGATTTTGAAACAGGTTCAGCTCGTATACCCAACGGTATTTCCCGTCGGGACAGAGAACGATGTTTTTGCCGATGCGCTGTTCCCGCGCCGCGGGAGGCGGAGCGGTTTGGGGGGACGCATCACCGTAATAAGCTCCGTCAGGTGGTTGCTGCAGCGGTTGCCTCGGCGCCCGATGTGAGGCGCGGGATTCTTCCGATGCAGACGCAGCGGGGAGCTGAGCGCCGCAGTTTTCACAAAAGCCTGCGCCGTCTCCGACCCGACAGCCGCACTGATTGCAATACATGTATATCCCTCGCTTTTCATATGAGATTCTTTCCGCAGATCGGGCTTTCGTAAAGCCTGCCCGTCGTGAACCAGTTGTAGGAACGGCAGCCCCCGGCGCAGACGTCGCCGTGCGCGCAGTCCGCGCATTTCCCCGTCAGATCGCGCGGCGTGAATTTTCTGTTGTACGCGAACGCGTCGGGGTCGGTCCATATCTCAGGCAAAGAGCGCTCCCGGAGGTTCCCCTCGACGAACCGTCCGTCATACATCGACTCGCAGCCGCGCACGTTGCCGACACTGTCGATCCCGAGCGAGGTCAGACCTGCGGAGCAGCCGCCGAAGACCGCGCCGGGTCTGCCGCGTATCCCGCCTTCGTCGGGCGTAAAATAGCCGATGTTGTCCGCGACGCCCACCGAAAACGGCGCGTCGGGAACGATCCTGTTCACGAACCCGATCACCTTGCCCGCGTCGAAACGGACGTCCACGCGGTTCTGCCCGGCAAAGCCCATGGGCGAACAGGCCTGGAGCTGCCAGGCGAAGATCGGGTAACGCTTCAGCGTTTCGTAAAACTCCGGCAGCAGCGGCGCGTTGTCCGCCCGCAGGGCGCTGATGACCGAGACCGGGATCCCGGCGGCGAGCAGCGCCCCGACCGTCTCAAACGCCCGGCGGAAGCTGCCCTGCTGCCGGAACGCGTCGTGCGCCCGCTCCGGCCCGTCGATCGAAACGGCGACGGATTCGATCTGCGCGTTTTTCAGCGAGGCGACGATCTCCGGGGTCATGCGGTAGCCGTTCGTGATGACGCAGGTCTTGACGCCGCGGGAGGTCAGCGCGGAGACGATCTGCGCCCAGTCGGGGCGCAGGAATACCTCGCCGCCGATCAGCGATACCCTGCGGCAGCCGAGGTCGGCGAGCTGCGCGGCGACGCAGAGGCATTCCCGCGTCGTCAGCTCGTTTTCCCGCGCGGTCCCGCCGCGGGAGCCGCAGTAGGCGCAGCGGAAACAGCACGCCAGCGTAAGCTCCCATACGCAGGAGCGAAGACGGAACGGGAACCGTTCGTATTCCGTCCCGTCATGCATCGCCGTTTTTCTCCGGCAGGCGCGCGCCGCAGTTTCGGCAGAAGCGGTCCGTATGCACGGCGGGCATGCCGCACTCGGGGCAGTATACGGTCGGTTTTATTTCGACGGACGGACCGACCGTTCCCGCCGGGACGGCCGCGTCCGGCCTCGGGTTAAAAAACTCCGGCCCCGCGTAGACGCACATCATCGGCGGCTGGGGCGGCGGGCCCTGCGGGGCGAAAAACTCCGGCCCCGCGTAAACGTCCGCGTCGACGGGCTCCGGAGCCTTTTCCGTCCGGCTTTTGTTCCACGGATATTTTTTCTTTTCTTCTGTTTCCATAAGATCACCTTTCCGCTGCCGGCCGCTTATTTCCGGGGCGGTTTCATAAGCTCCGCCGGGATGTGGCAGTACCCGCCGGGATTCTTCTCGAGATATTTCTGATGGTATTCCTCCGCGGGACAGAAATTTTCAAGGGGCTTCACTTCCACCGCGAGAGGCGCGCCGACCTTTTCCTCTTCTTTCTTGACTGCGGCGGCGATCTCCCCGAGAAGAGAAGCGTCGGCATAGTAGATCCCCGTGCGGTACTGTCTGCCGACGTCGCCGCCCTGTCGGTCGACCGAGAGCGGGTCGATCGTCAGAAAGTAATACTCCAGCAGCCGCGAAAGAGGCATTGCCGTTTCGTCAAAGTCGATCCGCACGGTCTCCGCGTGGTCGGTCCCGCTGCGGCAGACCTGTTCGTAAGTGGGGTTTTTCGTTTTGCCGTTGGCGTAGCCGACCGTGGTCGAGAGCACGCCGTCGAACCGGTCGAAGAATTTCTGCGTGCCCCAAAAGCACCCGCCCGCAAGATAGATCGTTTTCATAACATTCCTCCGTTGTTTCGGTTTGATAAGAATTTAAGTCCCGAGTCCCGAGTCCCGAGTCCCGAGGTGTTGGAATCTGCGAAGGATAACGATAAAGAAGCCGCGGGTTATCTCAGTTTTTACCAAGTCGCACAGATTTTAAGTCTGTATCTTGGGTCTCGGGTCTTGAGTCTCGAGTCTTTAAATTCTGATTTGTCGAGCCGCTGCGCGGCTCGCAAATCAGAATTTATCAATCTTCCCGATGGTTTTCCTCCAACTCCCACTTGACGTTCGCCCATTTTTCTCCGGCGAGGGGATAGAATTTCAGGCTGACGGCGCAGATCACGAGCAGGATCGCGGGGATCGCCATCCACGCGACGAGGATCCCCTGCTTCGCCGTCGCGGACTGCATTGCCGTCGCGACGGTCTTGTCAAAGCCGAACCGGCCGGTGATCATCAGAAACGCCGCGTTGGCGAGGCTGATGGCGGGTTTTGTGATAAGGCTGTTCACGCCCGCGTACATGCCCTCTCTGCGTATTCCCGTTTTATATTCGTCGTAGTCGATCACATCGCCGTTCATCAGCGGCACAAGGTACATTCCGCCCGCAAAGCCCATTCCGGCGGTGAAAAAGCCTGCCAGCGCGACGGGCAGAAGCCCGCCGAAAAAGACCATCGCCGCAGCGCCCGCGGCGAAGACGATACACATGATGAGCGTGCATTTCTTCACGCCCCAGCGGGTCGTCTTCCGCGACCAGAGCACGACGCCGAAGACCGCGCCGAGCCCCAGCGCCCCGTAGGCGAACGCCATCGGCACGTTCTGAAAAGCGTCGAAATAGTAGATCACGCCCTGCATCAGGATCGTCTGAATGAAGATCACCGTAAAGGAAAGGATCTCAAAGATCACGAAGGGGCGGTTCTTGAAGCAGGATACCACCGCCTTGAAGATGTTCTCCGTCTCTTCCTGCTTGCTCTGCACCTTTTCTTTATAGAAAAACGTCGAGGCGAAGATCACGGCGAAGGTCACGACGCCGAGGGCGGTCATGATCACGCGGAACCTCGCCGCGCTCTCTCCGGGGGCGGGCTTGATCAGCGGGAACACGACCAGCGGCACCGCGAGCGAAATGAGCGTGAAGAAGATCTTCCACAGGAAAATATTGCTGCGCGCCTTGTTCGAGACCGCCATGGTGTAAGGCATGACGTAAAGCGATGTCGCGATCGCCGTATAAAGCGTATCGAACAGGAAAAGCGTCGCCAGCATCTGAACGAAAAGCGCGGTCTGCGACGCGCCGATCGGCCATTTGAACCATGTGATGATGAAAAACAGCGCGTAAAACGCGGAGCCGTAGCGGATATACGGGATCCTTCTGCCGAGCTTCGACTTCGTCCGGTCGGAGATATATCCGAACAGCGGGTCGTTGAAGGCGTTCCAGATCCCGAAAATGATCCATACGATGCTCGCGAGCTTTTCGTCCATTCCCAGGTATGATACGAAGAAATAGGACATTCCTCCGCCGGTCAGAAGACCGTTCGCCGTGCCGCAGAGGCAGTCGGCGAGGCAGAGCCAGAATTTGCTTAATGCGGAAACCTTTTCTTCTGCGGGCGTTTTTGATTGTTGATCCATAAAAAAACCTCGGTTCTGCAGGAAGTCGACTCGTTTTCTTTTCTTGATATCATCATAACAGAAAAAAGAAAAAAGGTCAATATCCGTACGGAACCGGGGTAAAATGTTTTCGCTGCGCGACGCCGTTTATCTGCTCGGCACGGCGACGCTGCCGCGCTCGCAGCGGTTGCCCCAACTGTCGACGAGCGTCCCGTCCCGGAAGACGCAGATCACCTCGCAGTTGTTCGCGCATCTGCCGCAGCTTTTTCCGGCGATCCTGAAATCAACGTCGGCGACGCGGAAATCGAAGGGCCGGAGCGCGCCGGAGCGTCGGGCGAGGATCGCGACGCCGTAAGCGCCTGCGAGATGTCCGTTTTCATCGACGATGATCTCATGTCCCGTCTCGTTTTCAAACGCTTTGACGACGCCGATGTTTTTGCTGACGCCGCCTTGAAACACGACGGGCGGCTCGATTTTTTTGCCCTTTGCGACGTTGTTGAGATAATTCAGCACGATCGCGCGGCAGAGCCCCGCGGCGATATCCTCCTTGCTGCAGCCGATCTGCAGCTTGTGTACCAGATCCGATTCCGCAAAGACCGTGCAGCGCGCGGCGATGGGCGTCGGGTCGGTCGAGCGGAGCGCGACGCCGCCGAAGTCCTCGACGGGGATATCCAGCCGCGCCGCCTGATTGGAGATGAACGCGCCCGTGCCGGCGGCGCACAGCGTATTCATCGCGTAATCGGTCACGACGCCGCCGCGCAGAATGATGATCTTGGAATCCTGTCCGCCGATTTCGAAGATCGTGCGCACGTCCGGGTGAATGCTCGTCGTGCCGACGGCGTGTGCGGTGATCTCGTTTTTCACGACGACGGCGTCCAGTGCCGCGCCGATCAGTTTTCTCGCGCTGCCGGTCGTGCCGACGGCGGCGACGCGGTACTGCAACGCGTCGAATTTCGTTTCAAGGTTTTTCAGCAGCGTCCGGACCGCCTCGAGCGGATCGCCTTTCGTATACAGATAATCTCCGCAGAGGATCCGGTCGTTTTCGTCGATGATCGTCCCCTTTGTCGAAATGGAGCCGATATCGATTCCCAGAAACGCGTTTTTCATATTCTCTTCTTCCTCTCGTTCTCTTTTTTCATTCTGATCATATCGTAAAAGGCTTCCAGCCGCGTTTCGATGCCCGTATCGGCGTTCTGGCAGTCGAAGCTGAAAAACAGAATCGGCACGTCGTAATCGGCGCTGATGTTGCGCAGCACGGGCATTGCGTCGATCTCGGGCGTGCAGCCGAAGGATTTCAGATGGATGATGCCGTCGAAGCCCTGCTTGGCGCAGGTGAGGGCAAAGCCGATATTCGAGGTCGTTGTCACGCCCATGTCGTATGTTACGTAATCCCGGATGACCTTGCGCCGCTTCGGCGCGGAATAATGCACCAGCGTGTTGGAAACGTTCATCCATCGTTCGACGCGCATTCCGTATTTCGCCGCCTTTTTCTCGATATTGTGGCTGCTGTAATCATCCATGACGGTGTAGTATTCTCCGATCACGGCGACGCGCAGCGGATCGGACGGGAGATCGACGGGAATTTGCTCCATCGCCTTTTTCGTCCGGCGGTAGATTTTCAGCACGGCGAAAACGTTGTTGTCCGCTTCCCGCAAATCCTGCAGGAACCGGCGGAACACGCGGTCGTATTCCCCGTCGTTGACCTCAAAGCCGACGTTTTCGATCAGGCGCGCCTGCGTGCGGTCCAGCGCTTCGAGCATGGCGAGCACGGTCGCCCCCGTGCGGAGGATCTTTCGCAGGGAATACGCCGGATTCAGTTGCCGGATCAGCGCGAGGAACGAGGCGGGATGCTCGCGGTTCGCTTCGGCGAGATTGACGAAGGTAATGTCGTATCCGAGATCCCGGATGATCTTTTTTTGCAGCGAGCCGTAGTATTTCAGGCGGCAGGCGACCACGCCGCCGACCTGAACGATGGTGTCCGCGCCCGCCTCGATTGCCTCGAGGAAGCAGCCGAGCGTGAATTTGAACGGCGAGCATACGAAATCCGGGCTGTTGCGGTTGCCCAGCTCCATGGTATGCTTCGTGATCGCGGGCGGCACGACGTATTCCTGCTCAAGCCCGTGTCTGACAAAATACTCGAACAGGACGTTGTAGTTGCCGAACTGTGAGAACGACACCTTCTTTTTTGCCGCGTTTTTTTTATGCATCGCGCCGCCCTCCGATCTCCCGGAAGGAAAGAATGTCGATAAAGCTCTCGATGCGCGTCTCCACGCCCGCAAGACCGTCCTGTCCGTCGAGCAGAAGATACAGAATCGGCAGATCCGTGATTTCCCGTTTGATGAGGTCGTTCACGACGGAGTCCGGCCCGCAGGGAAAACCCGTGAACAGCACGATCCCGTCGACGCGGTCTTTGTAATGCGCGATGCCGCCCAGCAGCTCCCGGCTGACGATCCACGGGAGCGTGCCGTCCGAGAGAAGCAGAAAATCGCGCTGCGCCTGCTGCCGGTCGACGCGGTTCGCGTCGACGACCGTCACGCCGAAGCTTTTCAGCGCCTGCAGGATCGGTCTGCCGATATACGCGTCGTAAATACAGTAATCGCGTCCGACCAGCAGGATCTTTTTCCCGCCGCCGTCCGCCAGACGCTCCGTCTGCGCGATCTGCCCGGCGAAGGCGCGTGCGGCGGTTTCCCTTGCGGCGCGGTACGCATCCCGAACCTGCCGTTTGCTTTTGCCCAGCGCCGCCGCCATGCTGACAAAGGCGGTTTCCTCGTCGCCGGCGTGCTTCATATCCTGCGTTCCGGAATAATCGATCGCATAGGTCAGGATCTGCGGCGCCCGGTCCCGGAACAGATTCGAGACCATCGCCGGATACGCGCGGAACCGCGTGCAGTTGATGCCGCGCCCGCCGAAGTTGGAGAGCCACGGAATAAACAGACGGTCGCACTGATCCAGCAAATACGCCGTGTGCCCCATATAGATCTTCGACGCCAGGCAGCTCTCGTCGGCCATGATCGCGCAGCCGTGTTCCAGAATGCTTTTGTTCGTTTGCGGGCTTAAGACGTATTCGACGCCGAGCGCCCGGAAGAACGTTTCCCACAAAACGCCGAAGCGGTAATACATCCCCGCCCGCGGAATTCCGATCAACATTTTTTTCTCTCCCTTATTTATCCAACATGAAAGCCGTCCGGAGCCTTGAAACAAAAGGAAAAACGGCGGATATCGGATATCGGTCCGCAAAAAAGCATTGACACAGACCGTTGAATCTATTATATTGAGGAAGAAAAGAAAAAACAACCGTTATATCGGGGCAAAACCATCGGATATCCGACACTTTCGGAATCGGCTATCGGATGAATCGACGGAGGGACGGAAAATGTCGGATTAT
>JAFRTA010000228.1 GCA_017427315.1 Clostridia bacterium | reverse complement strand
TAGGCGTCCGCCTCGTCGGAGAGGATATCCACAGGCAGGTTATACGCCGATACGTGATGCTGCAGCAGGAACTCGTAATACGTTTTATACAGCTGCGTGGCAGCCTCGCTGTTCGCGTCGATGTGATGCGCCCGGGCGATCTGCCATTTTTCCAGCCCCATCGCGGTGTCCATCGCGGGCTTGTCGGGCAGCTCAAAGTCCCAGACGTGCGCTTTGACCTCAAGATCGAGCCGTTCGAACTTATCCTCTGTGTTCTCATTGCACAGAAGCGTCAGCTTCGCGGTATAATCGCCGGGGACGGTGTCCTTCGTCGTGCGGACGCCGATGAACAGCGGGTAATTCTGCTGCCCGACCATCTGGAGCTTATGCTCTTCGCCGACGGTCAGCGGCGGCAGAGCGTCGGGATAAGAGCCGAACAGCGCCTCGCCGGTGGTCTTGATGTACTCTTCCGCACAGAAGACCGTCTCGAGCGTATCGCCGTTTTCGTTGGTGAACTCGCTGAGCGATACGCGTGAATTCGTTCTGTCAAGACGGACCTGCAGCGCGACCTGGCAGTATTCGCTTTCGTTTTTCGCGACATAGATGGTGTGCTCCGCGTTCTTTTCGAGCGCGCCGGTCTTCGGGATCTTCACCGTCGGCTCATAGAACGAGTAGGACGGGACCGACAGAAGATGCGGCGCGACGCCGCGCACGAGCATCTGACTGACCGAGACTTTCGCGCTCATGCCAGAGGAAAGGAAAACGATCACCGCGGAAAAGACCGCGATCAGGCGCCGGATGGAAGCGCCGAGAGACGATAAACCGAACATAAAAACAACCTCCGATGATAAGATATTGTCCGATGGTTACAGTGTAGCACTTAAATATAAAATATGCAATAGAAAAAAAGAATTTATTATAAATAACCGACAAAAAACAGCCGCGGCAGACCGAAGCGGGGCCGGCCGCGGCTGTTTTTTCAGAGAGATCATGCTTTCACAGCGAGACAGAGCCACCCGTTCCGCTCGTATCGTTCCCGAATCAAAAAGCCGAGCGCGTCGAGCGCGTCGGTCACGTCCCGTTCCCGGTTTTCGATGATGCCGGAGACGATATAAACCGTATCGGGCCGCATAAACGCCCTGACGCCGCCGGAAAGGGCGATGATCGCGTCGGCGACGATGTTCGCCGCGATCACGTCGAACGTTCCCCGCACCTTATCGGTCAGGTTGCCGTGGATCAGCGTGTAACGGTCTTCGCCGAAGCCGTTTCTTTTGATATTCTCCGCCGCGGTCTTGACCGCCAGCGGGTCGATATCCACGCCGGTGACGTGAGAAGCGCCGAGCAGGAGCGACGCGGCGGAAAGAATGCCGCTGCCGCAGCCTACGTCGAGCATCGTGCAGCCGGGCGTAACGTACTTTTCCAGCACGGAAAGACAGAGCTGCGTCGTTTCGTGCGTGCCGGAGCCGAAGGCGACGCCGGGTTCCAGGTCGAGCACCACGCGTCCTTCGGTATCCGGTATTTCCTCCCAGACCGGGCGGATCAGCAGCTTTTCTCCGACTTTGATCGGCTTGAAATACTGCTTCCAATTGTTTTCCCAGTCCGCACGGTCGCTCTCCGCGGTCTCGATTTCAAAGGGAATGCCCTCCGCGCGCAGCCGCTCGCTCAGAAAGGCGATCGCTTCCGCGGGATTGTCCTCCGGGGAAATATAGAGATGAACGACCGACTTCGTGCGGTCTTTTTTCAGCAGGTCCTCGTCGATCAGGTCGATGTGCGCGATTTCCAGCGCCGCCTGCTCGAGGTCCCGGTAATCTTCGACGTAAATGCCGTAAGGCACGCACATATTCGCGATATCGCCGGCCGTTTCGGTGTATTCGGCGGGAACGAGGAGCTTGATTTCGGTCCAGATTTCCATAGGCCCTCTCCCGTCACATTTTGTCCGGCGCGTCGATTTTCATCAGCGCGAGGATGTTTTTCATGATATCCCTGACCGTTTTGCAAAGGAACAGCCGCGCGTTTTTTACGCCCGTTTCCGCCACGTCGCAGCGGCAGGCGTTATAGAACTTGTGGAACAGCGCCGCGAGCTCGAGGGCGTAACGCGTGATCGCGGAGGGATCGAGCGCGTCCGCGGCGGAGACGATCTGTTGCGGCAGCGCGCCGATATGGCGGATCAGCTCGCGCTCCTCGGGCGCGGTCAGCGCGTCGAGGGAATCGTCGGGAATGCAGTCGGCGCCGTCGGGGCAGAGCTTCGTGAGAATGCTGCAGATCCGCGCGTGGGCGTATTGGCAGTAGTAGACCGGATTCTGCGAGGACTGTTCGACCGCGAGGTCGAGGTTGAAGTCGCAGTGGGTGTTGGGCTCGCGCAGATTGAAGAAGAACCGCGCCGCGTCCGTCGGCACCTCGTCCAGCAGGGTGACGAGGGTGATCGCCTTGCCCGAGCGCTTCGACGCCTTGATGACCTCGCCGTCCTTGTTGATGAGGCGCACCATCTGCATCAGCACGACCTTGAGCCGTTCGGGGTCGATGCCCAGCGCGGAAAGCGCCGCCTTCATGCGCGGCACGTAGCCGTGATGGTCCGCGCCGAGCACGTTGATCGCGACATCGAATTGCCGGATCACGAGTTTATTGTAGTGATACGCGATATCCGGCACGATATAGGTGGGTATGCCGTTCGAGCGCACGAGAACGAAATCCTTGTCGCAGCCGAAATCCTCCGCCCGGAACCAGAGCGCACCGTCTTTTTCATAAGTATATCCGCTCGCTTTGAGCCGTTCGATGATATCCTTCACCGAACCGTCGGCGTGCAGCGTGCTCTCACGGAACCAGGTGTCGTATCGGATGCGGTAAGAGAGCAGGTCGCGCTCGAGTCCCGCGATGTTTTTCGGCAGGGCGAAAGCGACCAGCGCTTTCCTGCGATCCGTTTCGTCTTTGCTCATGTATCCGTCGCCGTGGAGCGCGGCGAAGGCGTTCGCGTGTTCGATAATATCCGCGCCGTGGTACGCGTCCTCCGGCATCTCGACCGACGGGTCGTAGATCTGACGGTAACGGATATCGAGCGACAGCCCGAATTTCTCGATCTGGTTGCCCGCGTCGTTGACGTAGAATTCGCGCTCGGTGTAATAGCCCGCCCAGGTGAGCGTTTCCGCAAGACAGTCGCCGATGGCTCCGCCGCGCGCGTTGCCGACGTGCATCGGCCCCGTCGGGTTGGCGGACACGAATTCGACGAGCACGCGTTTGCCCGCGCCGTGGTCGGATTTGCCGTAATCCGCGCCTTCGGCGGCGGCCTTCTTCAGAATATCGGAATAATACCCGCTGCCGAGGGTAAAGTTGATAAAGCCCGGTCCCGCGGGTTCGATCTTCTCAAAATAGGTCCCGTCGAGCTTCGCGCTTTTTACAAGCGCGTCGGCGATCATTGCCGGGGCGCGGCGGAAAGCGCGGGCGTTGACCATCGCGGCGTTTGTCGAGAAATCGCCGTGACTGCGGTCCGCGGGGATCTCGACGCGGAACGGGGCGGGTTCGCCTTCGGGCAGCAGCCCGTCCGCCTGCGCGTCGGAGAACGCTTTGCCGACCAGTTCCGTGATTTGTTCCTGCGCCAGAAGAATCGGATCTTTCATTTCGTCGTACCGTCCTTTCCTCCCCGGTTCGATTTGCGGGGCTTGATAAAATACGTCATTTTCGAGCGGTGGATCGGATCGCCCTCCGCGGAAACCTCGAAATCGAGGAATACCCGCAGTCGGTCCGGCAGATACTCCGTGTCCGCCTTTGCCGTCTGCACGTGCAGCAACAGCTCGCCGTAGGGCGTGGAATAGAAGCAGCGGTGGCTTCCGCCCTCGGTGAACAGCATCTTCATCGAGAACGGACCTTCCCGTTCCACGGTGATGCAGCCGCCGCCGTTGTCGGTGAGCGTGACATAGCTCGTCATGTTTTTTACGTCCTCGCCGAGGATCTCCTTATACCGCAGGCGGAACGCCGCGCCCTGCGGCCGGTCGAGCCAACCGGTCGTGATCAGCTCGTCGGCGGCGGAAACGCCGCCGCGTATCTCTTCGTTGATGATCTTGACGAGAACCTTTTCTTTCTCGTTTTGCGCCATGTTATCGGTTCCTTTCGATCGCGAGCTCCAGCAGCCGGTCGATCAGCTCGGGGTAGGGGACGCCGGAGGCCGCGAACAGCTTGGGGTACATGCTGATGCTCGTAAAGCCGGGGATCGTATTGATTTCGTTGAAATAGATCTCGTTTTCCGCCGTGACGAAGAAATCCACGCGGGAAAAGCCCTTGCCGTCCATTGCGCGGAAGACGCGGATCGCCTCCGCCCGCACGCGGTTTATCGTTTTTTCGTCGAGCCGAGCGGGAATAAAGAGCTTGCTGTCGGAGACGTATTTCGCGTCGTAGTCGTAAAACTCCGCCGCCGGAGCGATTTCACCCGCCGTCGAGACGATCGGCTCGTCGTTGCCGAGCACGGCGCACTCGATCTCCTTGCCGACGATCGTTTCCTCAAAGATGACCTTCGCATCGACCGAGAGGGCTTTTTCGACCGCGTTCGACAACTCCGCTCTGTCGTGCGCTTTTGTGATGCCGACCGAGGAGCCGGCGTTCGCTGGCTTGACGAAAATGGGGTAGCCGAGCTTCCGTTCCGCATCGTTGAGCACCGTTTCCGGCGAGAGCGCGTAAGCGTATCGGTCGGTAAACGTCCATTTCGCCTGTTTCACGCCGTGAAAATCCGCGATCAGGTTCGTGAACTGCTTATCCATCGTGACCGCGGAGGAAAGATGCCCGCAGCCGACGTAGGGGATTCCCGCCAGCTCAAACAGCCCCTGAACGGTACCGTCTTCGCCGTTTTTGCCGTGCAGAACGGGGAAAATCACGTCGATGTGGGTATATGAAAGCTTTCCGTCTTCGAATACGGCGAGTCCCGAGCCGGCGTCCGGCGCGACGAAGGCCTTCGTGCGTTTTCCCCGGAGCCACGCGCCGCTTTCGATTTCGTCGGCGGTTCCGTCGAACAGATACCATTCGCCCTCTTTGGTGATGCCGAGCGTAAGCACGTCGTATTTGTCGCGCGGAATGTTGCGGATCACGCTCGCCGCGGAAACGAGCGAAACGTCGTGCTCGGTGGATTTGCCGCCGAAAATGATCAGTGCCGTTTTCTTCATCATAAAATATCTCCCGAAAGAAAAAAGTGATTGGTTTATGATAATATAGTCGTTAAAAACATATTTTATCACATCTTTTGTCCGTTTGCAATTGCTTTCTTGCGATATTTATGATAAAATACGAAAAAATGAGAAAGAAAGGATGAACGCAATGATTCCGGGTGAGCTTCTGGCTCCTGCGGGCGATACGGAATGTCTTGAGGCTGCGCTGCGCTTCGGCGCGGACGCGGTGTATCTCGGCGGCGAGCTGCTGCAGCTTCGCGCCGGGAGCGCGGCTTTCGATCGCGCCGGGATCCTGCGCGCGGTCGATACCGTTCACGCCGCAGACAAAAAAATCTACGTCACGGTGAACAGCTTCATGCGTACCGACGAGATCCCGGCGCTTGCGGAATACTGCCGGTTCCTCTCCGACGCAGGCGTCGACGCGGCGATCGTCTCGGATATCGGCGCGCTCGACGTAATCAAAAAAAACGCGCCGGGGCTCGCCGTGCATATCAGCACGCAGGCAAATTGCCGTAACGCCGCCGCGGCAAGGGT
>JAFRTA010000227.1 GCA_017427315.1 Clostridia bacterium | reverse complement strand
GGGGAGGACCGGGTAGGAATGGGGAGGAAAGGGGAGGGAAGGCGCCGGACCGCCGATGAAGCGTTCCGGCGCTTGTTTGTGAGCGTTTTCCCGGCTCTCCGAAGCCGTCAGAACCTTCCGGAAATCACGGTTTTTCCTGCCGTGTTGCGGAATTTCAGCAGCACGGTACGGCTTTTTCCGTCCCATTCAAAAGCGATTTCTGTTTCCTTTGCGGCGCCGTCGCTTTCGGCGGGCGTGATCTCGCATTGCGCCGCCCGGGGCGCTTTCGGCAGGCGCAGGCGCATCCGCGCGTCGCAGTCCGCGCCGCAGCCCGTGAGCGAAAAGCCGGTTTCATCGACGTCGAGCGCATTCACCCGGATCGACGTGCCGACGACGGCGGTATCCGCGGGAATCCGGTTCAGGTCCATCAGAACGGCGTATTCGCCGGGGCGCAGCGTTTTCTTCGTAATCACGGCGAAATCGTTATCCAGCATATCCGCATACAGTCCCTCGTGCGTCAGCGGCGCGTCGGAGGCGCACTCGTCCATCACGGCGGAGACGATATATTCGCCGCGGCGCAGCGAGATATCATTCGCGTCGGGCGAAACGCCGATCAGTCTGCCGACGAGCGAGGCGTAACGGTCCGCGTCGTCGGTATTCACGCAGAGGTCGGCGGGACATTTGCGCAGAAGGACGAATTTTCCGCCGCCGCAGCCGTATTCGCCGTCCGGCGCGTCCTCCGGCAGGCCGAGCAGGCGGAGAAGATGCTCCAGCGGCGTTTTGTCCGCGTTTTTGCCCGTGTTCCACCAGGCGCGGATCTTATGGAACGGATCCGTCCCGTCGCCGACGTAGACGAGGATCCCGCCGTCGCGCACGTAATTCGCCAGCGCGACGTTCACGTCCGCGCCCTGCGGCTTCATGAATTCATAGCTCAGTACGAGCAGCCTGTAGTCGTCGAGATACGACGGGTAACGGGTGATATTCTCAAGCTGTACCGGCCGGACAGGGAACCCGCCCTTGAGCAGCGGCAGCGCGAGGCCGTAAAACAGCGGGAACGCGACCGATTCGAGAAAGCGCAGCCGGTCGCCCGAGGTGATCTCCCGTTCCCTGCCGGGGATATAGTTTTCCCGCCCAAGCAGCTCGATCCTGCCGACGGGCGCGTATTCCGCCCGTTTTGCGAGGATATCGTCGGGGAAATTCCGCTGGAACATTGCCGTATCGGAGAGAAACACGCCGACCTGGGGGACCTTGCGCAGATATTCGTAATCCTCCGTTCCGAATGTGCCGAGCATCTGGAACACGTTCATCAGGAATGTGCGATAGCTCTCGGGAATGGGCGCCGCGTCGGGCTGATCCTTCGGATATTTCGCTTCGCCGGAAAAGATCCTGCGCGGCCAGGGACAGATCTGGAACCGGTTGATCTTCGGCTGCAGCAGCGAGCCCATCAGCGTTTCGATATAATTCCGCCGGTAATTCTCCCACGTGTAGTCGGAGCGGTCCTCGATCGGGTCGTTATCGAACCACATGGTTCTGCCGGTGCCGCGCACCAGCTCCTGCATCACGCCGTATTCGAGAAACGCCGTCTCGAAGGTACGTTCTTTGTAAACGCCGTGGAACACGTTCGCCTCGCGCGAGGTGCCCATCCAGACCTGCGCCTTGTAGCCGTCCAGCGACGGGATATCGGTCAGCGTGCCCTCGGGGCTCATCACCTTCCACTGCGAATAATTCAGAAGGCTGTGCGTCGGCACGTAAAAGCGCAGGACCCGGTCGTATTTCACAAGGGCGTATTCCCGCAGCGACTGGCTGACGCGCTCGATCGCCCGGCGGTAAAGCCACGCCTTGAGCCGCGCCGCGCGGTAATGCGCGTCGACGCTCTCGTGCGGCGGGACCCAGTCTTCGTGATAAAACAACTTGTATTCCCGCTTGAACGCGTCGCTGTAGCCGCCGTCGTTCAGAAACTCGGGCTCTTCCACGTGGATCGCTTCCACGCCCGCGTCCACGGCGACCTTCAGTTTCTCGGTCAGGTAATCGGTGAACGAAACCGTCGGAACCATATAGCCGCTTGAATGACAGAACTCCCCGGTAATCGAGCCGTCGCGGCTGCGCTGCATCTCGTCGTAATGCTCCCTGCCGTCCCACTGACCGCTCATATAGTCCGGGAACCAGCCCCAGGCGATGCCGTTCATCAGGTGCACGACGTATCCGCGCTCGCGGTATTTCTTCACCCGCTCCGGCATGCCGGGGTCGATCCCGTAAACGCAGACCATATCGTTGCCGAAATCGGTCTCGGGCAGCAGCGGCGCGCTCTCCTGGTAACAGGTCAGCTCTTCTTCTCTTTTTCGGATATAACCCATGTTGCATCCTCCGTTTTTCCTTTGTTTGCGGAGCCGGCGAACCGGCCCGGTAAACAGTATAACACATCCGTGCGCGGTTTTGAAGCTTTTTTTCAATCGGCGGCTCCCGCGCGGCCCCGTTCGCCGCAACCGCGGGACAAATGCGCAAAAGAACGGTATAAGGGATGATTTTTGGACACGTACCGCGGTATGATGGATACATCAACCGAATGCAACGGAAAGAAAGGATTATAAAAATGAACGGTATCAAAAGATTTTCGGATTCCATCGGCAATATGCGTTTCGTCCCGCAAATCGTTTTGCTCGCCGCGGCGCTCGGCGTCGCCCCGGTGTGGAGCGTCGTGCTGATTGCGCGTCAGGGCTTCGGCGCAGCGTTCCGGGACTGGGGCGGGCTCCTCGCGCTCCCGGTGCTTCTGTCCGCGCTGGCCGTGCGGTATCTTCTTCGCCGCGCGGTGCGGAAAATCACCGGCAACGAGCGCTTTTTCGAAGGCAGGCTCTGCATTCTCGAAATCAACCCCGTGCTCGGCGCCGTCGGCGTGCTGACCGCGGCTGCCGCGGCGGTCGCGGTCGGACTGACGGTCAATCTTTTCTGGTTCTATATCGTCGGTTTTTACGGCTGCCGGTTCTTTTTCGAACGGCTCGTTTTGCCGGACGGCGAATAAGCCGTTCCTCCTTTGTTTTCTGCCGGCCGCCGCGTGCGGTCGGTTTTTTTCGTGAGATTCTTTATTGACAACCGGCACCGTCGGCAGTTATAATAAAGAAAAAAAGACCCGAAAAGGAGACTTTCTCATGTATACACCGGAGAACGGCAAGATCTGGCTCGCCACCGGCGGCGAGCGCGTTTATCTCGAGCCCTCGATGGCGAACCGCCACGGGCTGATCGCGGGCGCCACCGGAACCGGCAAGACCGTTACCCTCAAGGTCGTCGCGGAGTCCTTCAGCGAAATGGGCGTGCCCGTATTCATTGCGGATATCAAGGGCGACGTTTCCGGCATGTGTCTGCCGGGCTGCGAGAACAAGCATATCCGCCGCTCAATCGACACCATGGGGATAGAAGATTTCAACTATACGTCGTTCCCCGTGCGCTTTTTCGACGTGTACGCCAGGCTCGGCCACCCCGTGCGCACCACGATTTCCGATATGGGGCCGGAGCTGCTCAGCAGGCTTCTCGGCCTGAACGAGACGCAGAGCGGCGTCCTGCGCATCGTGTTCCGCATCGCGGACGATCAGGGCCTGCTGCTTCTCGATCTCAAGGACCTGCGTCTGATGCTGCAGTACGTGGCGGACAATTCCGCGGAATACAAGATCCGCTACGGAAACGTCTCCGCGCAGAGCGTCGGCGCGATCCAGCGCGCGCTGCTCACGCTCGAGGACGAGGGCGGCGACGTCTTTTTCGGCGAGCCGATGCTCGAAATCGCCGACTGGTTCGACTGGGACGACGACGGCAGGGGTGTGATGAACATCCTTGAGTGCGCCGAGCTGTTCCAGCATCCGCTGCTTTACGGCACGTTCCTGCTGTGGATGCTCTCCGAGCTCTACGAGCTGCTGCCCGAGGCGGGCGACCTTGACAAGCCGAAGATCGCGTTCTTCTTCGACGAGGCGCACCTTCTGTTCAAGGACGCGCCGAAAGCGCTGCTCGAGAAGGTCGAGCAGGTCGTGCGCCTGATCCGCTCAAAGGGCGTTTCCGTGTGGTTCATCACGCAGAACCCGATGGATATCCCGGAGTCCGTCCTTGCGCAGATCGGCAACCGCGTCCAGCACGCGCTGCGCGCCTATACGCCCAACGAGCAGAAGGCGATCCGTGCCGCCGCGCGCTCCTTCCGCGTCAACGAGGCGTTCGATACCGAAACGGTCCTGCAGGAGCTTTCCACCGGCGAGGCGCTGGTCTCCGTGTTGGATGAAAAAGGCGTTCCCGGTATCGTGCAGCGGGCGAATATCCTGCCGCCGAAAAGCTCGATGAACGCCGTGGAACCCGCGGTCATCGGCACCGTGGTCGCGAATTCCCCGCTGTTTGAGAAATACGCCGTGTCCGTCGACCGCGAGTCCGCTTACGAGATTTTGTCCGCCGCCGCGGAGGAGGCCGCCGCGCAGGCAGAGGAGGAGGCACGCGCGAAGGAGGAAGAGAAGCGCCGCATCGCAGAGGAAAAGGAAAGAGCCGCCGAGGAGAAACGTAAGGCGGCGGAGCAGCGGGCGAAGGAGCGCGAAAAAGCGCAAAAGAAAGCCGCCTCGAAGAAAAAGACCTCGACCGTCGGCAGGGCGGCGAGCGCGACGATGAACAGCATCGGCAGAGAGGTCGGCAGGCAGGTCGGCAAGCAGCTCGTGCGCGGCCTGTTCGGCACGCTGAAAAGATAAACGGGACGGAAGCTTATGCGGATACGGAAAGCAGAGGCGGGGGATATCCCTGCGGTGCTGCGGCTGCTGTCGCAGGTTCTGGAGATTCACGCGCGCATCCGGCCGGACGTTTTCATCCCGGGTTCGACGAAGTACACAGCCGACGAGCTGCTCTCGATTTTCAAAGACGAAAAAACGCCGGTGTTCGTGGCGGACGACGGCGGGACCGTGGTCGGATACGTGTTCTGCGCCGTGCGGGAACCGCAGTTCCGCAACACGATGCGCCCGCGGAAAACGCTTTTCATCGACGACCTCTGCGTGGAAGAAGCCCGGCGGGGCGAGCGGATCGGCGAGACGCTGTTCCGCTTCGTCCGGGACGAGGCGGAACGCCTCGGCTGCGGCGACGTGACGCTCTGCGTCTGGGAGGGCAACGACGGCGCAAAGCGGTTTTATGAAAGAATGGGCATGCGGCCGAAAGAGACGATGATGGAGCTTGCCGTGGAATAAGGTATCAAAAAAGGCGCGGAAATCCGCGCCTTTTTAAATTCTGATTCGTCGGGCTGTCGCCCGAAGGGATGAGGGATGAGAGAACGATAATGATACGCTCTGCGTCTCGGTTTATTCTCCGCGATTGTCGAAAAATGAACGCTATCGCG
>JAFRTA010000226.1 GCA_017427315.1 Clostridia bacterium | reverse complement strand
TCTTCTCTTCCTCAGCGGGAGCAGCTTCCTCTGCAGATTCGGGTTTCGGATCGAGAAGCGCTCTTATGGAAAGAGAAATACGCCTTTTTGCGAAATCGATATCGGTGATTTTCGCTTTTACGACGTCGCCGACGGCAAGAACGTCAGAGGGCTGACCGATTCTTCTGTCCGCGATCTGAGAAATGTGGATGAGGCCGTCCATACCGGGGAAAATCTGTGCAAACGCACCGAACGCGGTAAGACCGACGATCTTGACTTCGGCGACGGTCCCGACGGGATAGTCTCTTTTCAGGATCTCCCACGGATTATCCTCGGCTTTTCTGTAAGTAAGGGAGACCTTTTTATTCTCGGGATCAAGCTTCTTGATCGTGACCTCGACGACGTCGCCGACGGACAGAACGTCGGAAGGCTGCTTGATGCGGTTCCAGGAAATCTCGGTGCGATGAATCATTCCGTCTACTCCGCCCAAGTCAACGAACGCGGCGAAACTGGTAAGGCTCTTGACCGTACCGGTCATAACTTTACCGACGAAAGCTTCATCCCAGAATTTCTGGGAGGCCGCTGCGCGTGCTTCGTCAACGACGGATTTAATGGAGCCGACGGCTCTTCTTCTGCCGTTGTCGACGTCGATCACGCGGAACGACACATCCTGACCGCGGAGAACTTCCAGATCTCCGCTTCTGGGAACGGTGGAATGCGATGCGGGAATGAAGATGCGCGCGCCCTTGTAGGTGACGATAACGCCCTTGGGCAGAACGTCGGTCACTTTACCGGAAAGCACCTCTTTGCTGTCGAACGCAGCGACGACATCTTCCCAATATTTGGTAGCGTCGTAACGGCGTTTTGAACACATAACCGTACCTTCGGCGTCATTGGTCTTCATGATGATAAGACCGATCTTATCACCGACCTTGAGCTCCGCTGCGGGGTCCGCATTGGGATCGGAGCTGTATTCCTCAATCGGAATATACCCCGTCTGCTTTCTGCCGATGTCGACCTGAATCTCATTCGGTTGAATGCTCATAACCGTGCCGACGACTTTCTGATCATTGTTCATGCTGTTGAGAGATTCTTCGAGTGCGTCCGCGAAAGACATCTCTTCATTTTCATTCGCGGTGTTTTCAACAATGTTTTCGGACATAAAATGCCGTACCTCCTTAATGATACCGTCAGGTGTTGAAGCCCCGGCGGTAACGCCTACATTGCCAAGTCCGAGAAACGCGGCAGGATCCAGCTCGTCCGCACGCTCAACAAGATATGACGGACAGATTGCCGAGCAGATGGAATACAGCTTTGTTGTGTTCGAGCTGTTTTTCCCACCCACGACAATCATCGCGTCGCACCGTTTTGCGATATCGGCGGCCTCCGCCTGTCTCATGGACGTTGCGGAACATATTGTATCAAATATTTTTACATTTGTACATACCTTTTTCGCATAATTCAAATATTTTTCATATTCTTCCACGCTGAAAGTTGTCTGCGCGACAAGGATTAGTTTTTTTTCGCAAAAAGACGGCGATATGAACAATTCCCTGAATTCATCAAAGCTGTTGCAAACGAAACTCTCACCCGCACAGCAGCTTCGTATGCCGATCACTTCCGGGTGAAGCGGGTCGCCGGCGATGACCAGCGTTTCGCCGTTGCGCGTGTTTTCCTCGACGATTCGATGGATTTTTGAAACAAACGGACAGGTCGCGTCGGCAATTTCAAACCCCGCGTCTGTCAGCATCTTTCTTTCCGAGCCGGATATGCCGTGCGTACGGATCACGACGGTATACCCGGGCGGAATCCGGGAAATGTCCTGCGCGATCAAAACGCCGCGCGTCTTCAGTTCTTCGATATAACCCGGATTATGAATCAAGGGGCCCCACGTGCAGACCTTTTTCCCTTGGGAGAGCAGTTCGTTTATCAGCTTATCCGCTCTTCCGACGCCGAAGCAGAAACCTGCGGTTCGTGCAACGATGATATTCATAGGTTCCCGACCTTTTCACGGATGATTTGAATCGTTTTCTCAACCGTCTGCGGCAGGTCGATATCGGAAGAATCGAGCAATACGGCGTCCTCCGCCTGACGCAGCGGCGCAGCGGCGCGATGAGAATCGTTGTAATCGCGCAGCTTTATCTCTTCAAGCAAGGCGTCGTAATCGACTTCATGCCCTTTTTCCTTAAGCTCTTTATAACGCCTGTTCGCGCGTTCCTCGGCGGAGGCGGTAAGAAATATTTTTACCTGCGCGTCCGGAAGAACGACTGTGCCGATGTCTCTTCCGTCGAGAATGCAATCATGCGTTTTCGCCATGTTTTTTTGCAGGTCAAGCAAAAAAGCGCGTACTTCCGGCAGCGCGGAAACATTGGAGGCCGCCATTGACGCTTCGGGACGCCGGATATCTTCGGAGACGTCGTCTCCGTTGAGATAGACGTGCTGTATCCCATCGATAAAACCGAGCTCGAGGCGGATTTCGGGCAGCATGGATACGACCTTTTCGCGGTCCGTCGTGTCATACCCTTTTTTTAATGCGGCTACGCCGACGGAACGGTACAGAGCTCCGGTATCGATATAAACGAAACCGAGCTCTTTTGCCGCAAGACGCGCCACGCTGCTTTTCCCTGCGCCGGACGGGCCGTCGATTGCTACGTTAATCATACTATATCTTCTCCTTTTATAAAAATCATACGCAGTTTCCCGCGGCGAATCCCGTGGAAAATGCTATCTGCAGGTTGAATCCGCCCGTATAAGCGGCAACGTCGATGATTTCCCCGGCGAAATACAGATTGTCGCACAGTTTCGACTGCATGGTTTTCGGGTCAATCTGTCTGACGTCTACCCCGCCCGAAGTGATAATCGCTTCGTTGAAATCTCTCGTTCCGGTTACCGTAAAATCAAGCGATTTCATTGTTCTGACCAATGACGAGCGAAGCAGTCGGGACGTTTCGGCGCACTTTTCCGTGCCGGAAACGCCTGCACGGCGCAGAACGACCGGTATCATGGAGCGAGGAAGAAGCGCGCTCATCACGGTTGACAGAGTTTTCGCGGGATTCGCATCGAATTCCCTGACAAGACGAGCGTCGAGTTTCTCTTCGCTCAAGGCGGGCTTCAAATCTACGGCGAGATAGTATTTCCGTTTTCCGATATCGTTCAATGCGACGGAAGCGCTCAATATGACGGGGCCGGAAACGCCGAAATGCGTAAACAACATCTCGCCGAAATCGGAGTATACCGTTTTTCCGCTCGTGTCTTTAATATGAATCGCGATATTTTTCAAGGAAAGCCCCTGCATCCCGAGAAAATCCGAACCGTCAAGAACGAACGGAACAAGCGCCGGCCGCGGTTCGATAATATGATGTCCCAAGGATGCGGCAAGCGGATATCCGTCGCCGGAAGACCCCGTCAGCGGATACGATTTTCCTCCGACAGCAAGAATAAACGCATCCGCTGCGATTTTTGCGCCGTCTTCAAAAACGGTCTGCGTGATTTTTCCGTCCGAGCATTCGAAACCGACCGCTCTTCCTTTGAAAAATCGTACTCCTGCGGTACGGTCGAAGCGTACGAGCGCGTCGACGATATCGACCGCTTTGTCGCTTTGCGGAAACACTCGCCCGCCGCGTTCAACCTTCAGCGGTACGCCGCAGCGTTCCATCAGACGCATGATGTCCGGCGGACCGAAGGAAGAAACGGAGCTGTAAAGAAATCTGCCGTTAACGGGAACGTTGGATATAAACTCTTTTACGTCGGATACGTCGTTGGTCAGATTGCAGCGGCCTTTGCCCGTAATCATCACCTTGCGGGCCGGTCGGTCGTTCCGTTCCGCCAAAAGCACTTCGTGTCCGCGCCCTGCCGCGGTTCCCGCGGCGAGCAGCCCGGCGGCTCCGCCGCCTATCACAAGTATTCTACTCATTCTTTTCCCCGTTGAATCGGACTGTTTGTTTTTCCGAGAATAAATACACCGTCAGAGCGATCCGTTCCGCACGCGCGCGGAACGACCAGCATCGAATTGAAGATATCGGTCGCTCTGTTTTCAAGACGATAGGTTTTTTTTGCGATCTCGTCGAATTCCGCAATCTGTGCGTGCCTGCTTAAAATCGGTATATCCCCGTTCAGCGAGATACGCTTGAACAGCGCGGCGGCCGTATCGGCGCGAAATGCCAGCGGACGGAGATATCGAACGCCTTTTTCGGCGTCTTCTTTCGTTACGGACAGAATCGCCTGATAAACCGCCCTGCGAACGGATGCGTGCGTGAAGCGTTTCGTTTTGGCCCGGTCGAACAATTCCGTTAATTCCGCCGTTTCGGAAACTGCGCGGCGCAAACGCGCGGAAAATCCCCCGTCTGCGTCCTGAAGCGTATCTAATACGGAAGGCTCAACGGCGCGGAGCAGGGATACGACGATACGCTCAAATCCGTCCGTGTATGCGCCAAGGCGAGCCGATTCACGATATAAAGCCGCGCATTCGTCGGGAACGAAGGCAGAAATATCGTTTCCGGAGCGATACATACGGCGCAGAAACATCGCCGAAGCAAAGCCGTCTGAAGCGCAGCCTGAATCATGCGCGGCGGTTTTTCTTTCCACGGGAAGAATCGACCCGCGGAATCCGCGCTTTTTCAAGGCTCTGACGTATTCTATCGCAAGCAGATTGTTTCTGCCGTTAAGTATTTCCGAATATTGAGTACCGCAGAGCAGAGAGCACGCAGTCGGATAAGAGCAGCCGTCTGCGCGGATTTTTTTTATCCGGTCGTAAAAACCGGGGCTGTTCATAAGCTCGGCGATTTCCGATAGAACACGCAAATCGGGCGTTTCGCAGCCGAAGGTAAAACCGTCGCAGCACCCGGACCCGAGCGCAGCGTCGACTGCTGCGGACGCGAACCGTTCGGCGGAAGAAACGGCAAATGCGAGCGGAAGCTCGAGGATAAGATCCGCGCCTCCGTATATCGCAGAACGGGCGCGAAGAAATTTATCAAACAGCGCCGGTTCGCCGCGCTGAACGAAATTCGGGCTCATCACGGCGACGACATGCGTCGCGCCGGCTTGTCTTGCTTTCGCGATGTGATAGGCGTGGCCGTTATGAAACGGATTATATTCCGCTGCGGTAAAAAATACGTTCATCCCCCACACGCCTCTGTTTCTGAATGGTGCTTTTTTACGAGAAAATACGTAAAATGCTTGCAATCGTTCGTGCTAACGTATATAATATATTAGAAAAACAGATTTTTCAAGATTTAGCAAAAAAAAGGCAGGTAAAAAAATGAAAATTCTCGTAATTAACGCCGGAAGCTCTTCTCTGAAGTATCAGTTGATCGACATGGAAAACGAGCAGTGCCTCGCAAAAGGCAACTGTGAGAAAATCGGGGCGGAAGACAGCTTTATCGGCGGCAGTGCGCACGGAGTAAAATTTGCGGATAAGCAAAGACCGATGCACAATCACACCGAAGCGTTCAACGTCGTCGCCGAAGTGTTGACTTCCGGAGAGACCAAAGTGATAGATAATCTTTATGAAATTGCCGCAGTCGGCCACCGTATCGTTCAGGGCGGCGCTGTTTTTGATAAGAGCGTTCTCGTAACGCCGCAGGTTGTCAAGGATATCGCAGATCTCGCGGAGCTGGCTCCTCTGCACAACCACGCGCACGTTCAGGGAATCGAAGCCTGTCTGAAGGTTTTCGGCGATAAGGTTCCCGAGGTTGTCGTGTTTGATACCGCGTTCCACAACACGATGCCCGAAGAGGCGTATACGTTCGCGATTCCTTACGAGTATACCAAGAAGTATAAGATTCGCAGATACGGCTTCCACGGCACATCGCACAGATTCGTCAGCGACGCCTGCGCCCGTATGATGGGGAAACCGCTGAAAGATATTAAAATGATTACGTGCCATATCGGGAACGGCGCTTCGATTACCGCGATAAAAGACGGCAAAGTGATTGATACCTCAATGGGGCTGACTCCGCTGGACGGTTTTGCGATGGGTTCCAGATGCGGCGCCGTCGATCCTTCTGCGATTCTTTATCTTGAAAAGAAGCTCGGGCTTGATCCCGACGAGATGAGCAATCTCCTGAATAAAAAATCCGGCGTTCTCGGCGTTTCCGGGATTTCGAGCGACGACCGCGACGTAAAAGCCGCAGCAGAAGACCCGACGCATCCGCTTCACGACCGCGCGCTTTTGGCAAGAAATCTGCAATGGTACCAGATCCGCAAGGTAATCGGCGGATATATTGCGGCTCTTGAGGGCGTCGACGCGATTGTGTTTACCGGAGGCCTCGGCGAAAATACCGAGGATATGCGGCTGAATATCTGCAACCATTTCGGTTTTATCGGCGTCAAAGTCGATCCCGAGATTAACGCCGTACTGCGCAAAGGCAAAGGCGGCGAAATCTCTACGCCGGATTCTTCCGTTCGGGTCTTCGTGATTCCGACGGACGAAGAGCTTCTGATTGCAAGAGATACCAGAGATATCGTAAACGCGCTTTAACAGATTTCAGATTATCCGACCGGGCATTTTCCGATGCCCGGTCAATTTTGCGGGGTTGAGATATGGTCGGTTCTTATATCATGCTGTGCGCCTCTGTTCTGATGTTCGGGCTTCAATTCCGTTTCAATCAGATATACGAGAAAAACGCAGGGAATTCTCTGCGCGCCGCTTTTGTGTTTATTACGGGATACAGCTCCGCCGGACTGATTATTCTTTTGTTCATAAACGGACTGCACTTTGATTTCACAGCGTTTACGTTCATCATGTCGATTTTGACCGCGCTTGATTTTATCGCCTGTTCTTATTTCAGCATAAAAGCGTTTTCCGTCGTGAACATTTCACTGTTTTCCGTGTTTTCCATGCTCGGCGGTATGCTGCTGCCGTTCGTTTCGGGGATCGTTTTTTTTCATGAAGCGCTGAATACGGCAAAAATCGTTTGTATCCTGTTTCTCGTCGCAGCAATATGCGTAACGTTTGAAAGAAAAAAGAACAACGCCGGCATGCGTTACTGCTTCGCCGTCTTCTTTTTTAACGGTATGTCGGGCGTGTTGTCCAAGATATTTCAGGCGTCTGAATATCCGAAAACGAACGAATCCGTTTATTCCTTCCTTTGCGCTGCCATGACGGCGCTGATTGCGGCGTCGTTTCTTCCGTTCATCCGGGGAGAAAAAATCCGTTTCACAAAAAAAATCGTCGTCGCGGTTGCAGGGTACGGAATTCTGAACCGCGTTGCAAATTATCTTTTGTTATTATCGCTTGCGGTATTGCCTGCGTCCGTACAGTATCCGTTTATCACCGGCGGAGTGATAATCGTTTCTGTTGTTATCGGATTTTTCACGCATCAAAAACCGACAAAAAGAGAGATGCTATCGGTTGCGCTGTCCGCCGCGGGCATAACCGCTCTGATGCTTTTGTAACACGGAACAGGAACATAAAAAGACGGCTCTGTTATTGCACAGAGCCGTCTTCTTTTCTTCACTTATGAGGAATGGCTCGCGTTATAGCGACTGCTCAGGTCGGTTACGTGAGAGATGATCCTCTTCAAAGCCCTGCTCATGGAAGAAGTCTCGGTAAACGAATCTTTATAGGCTTCTTCAAGCGTGCTTTGATCGGCTTCGGCTTTATCCGCCGCAATCGCTTCACGAACGGTTTTCTCCCAGCTCTCATATTCGCTTCTCTTTACGAAATACATAATATGATATCCGTAGGTGGTCTCCACGATATCGACATCGCCGGGCTTTCTTTCGGGATCGAACGCCCAATCCTCGAAAGGCTTAACCATCTTTCCGACGGTAATGTCTTCATAAAGGCCGCCGCTGCCGTTGCCCGCAGAAGTGGAAGCGGTATCGTCGCTGTAAAGATCGGCAAGTTTTGCGAAGCTTTCTTCCGTCTGCTCGCCTGCTTTGTAAAGCGCAAGATAGGATTCGGCAATTTCTTTTGCTTCTTCTTTCGTTGCAGGGGTTTTCTTATAGACGGTTTCTTCTTCGCTGCTGCTGTGCTTTGCTCCGAGATATGCGATTCCGTCGTCATAATGCGTTTCGGGCACGGTGGTATCGGCAACGCCTTCCTCCGAGGCTGCTGTTACGCCCTCTTCGTCAGCGGCAGACGTCGTATTCTCGATGACGACGTCTTCGGCGACGGAGTCGTCAGCTTCTTCTTCGGGGAACTGAACGAGAATATGTCTGACGGTCGCGGGAGATACCGTATCCTTATAAGCGGTATTGACAAGAAGCACGGCGTAAACGTAGGAAGTGGTCGACCAGACCGATACGTCGCCGGGATTTCTATCGGAAGAAAATGCCCATTTGGCGTCTTCTTCGCTCATATTGCTTTGAATCGTTTCATACGTCATACCGCGGACAATGGAATTATTCGGGTCGGAAAATTCTTCGATTTCCTCCGGTTCGCAATACTCCTTCACGACGGACAAAAAGCTATCTTCATCCGTAATCTTGGAAATCATTTCAAGAGCTTTTGCTTTTTGCGCTTCGGCGGTTTTGACCGCCGGAACCGTATTCCCGTTCTCGTCCGTCGAATCGGATTCGATCTTGAAGCCGTAAATTCTCAAATCGACCTTCTCATATAATTCGGGAGATTCGTCGAATTTCTTTCCGACTTCTTCGTCGGTCACGCTTTTTATGTAATTTTCTGTAAGATTATCGGTATACGCCTTTGAAAGGTAAGATTCGTTCAGATATTTTTTATAAAGGCTCAGATTGATACCTTTGCCGTACGTGCTGACAAGAACGTAGCCGGGAGAAAATTTCGTTCCCGTTCTTTCATCGGTCTGCGTGCTGATTCTCTTGATTTCTTCGGAAATCGATTTCTGGTCTTCTTCGGAAATCGAAAGACCGAGCTCTCTGGCCTTGGCAGCATAATAATGGATCTGTTCTATCGTTTCGATCGCCTTGTTTTTGAAATACTCCGCGTAGGTGATTTCATTATCCTCGTCGTCTTTGGTCGTCTGCGCGTCGGGCGGCTGTGTGAAATCATAACTGCCGGTAAGCCCGTATTGCGAGTAAACGCTTTGGGTCTGCGCGGTAGATTCAAAAACTTTTGTGTAATAATAGTTAAATTCGGTTTCTTTAATCTTTTCTACTTTGTCGCCGACCTTTACGGTCGCAACGGTCGTCAGCTTCGGCCCCCAGCCGAAGAAATCGGCGATAAACCAGCAGAAACCGACGACAAGGGCGGCAACAATGACCCACCCGATGATTTTTGCGATCAGATTTGAGACTTTGCCGGTACCCTTTGAGGTTCTTTTGGCGTCTCTTTTGATTCTTTCTTTGCGTTCCTGCCTGTACTTTTCGGCTTCTGTGCGGGAATTCTTTGCATCCATTTGTTATTTTCACCTTTCTTTGCGAATTACGGAAACAGCCTGTTATGTAAAATATCGGCTGATTCCGACGTAACATATCTATTCTATACTATTTTGCGGCGAGTTTCAAGAGAAAAGCAAATATTTTTTTATGAAACCGGAAAAAATCATGTTCGGTTCAGGCAAAGTATTCGTTGTACTCGTCTATCGCGAACAGATAATGATACAGCTTTTTCTTTTTTTCCGCCGATAAAAACGATACGCTCAACTTCAGTTTTCTGTTATTCGTCGTATTCAGCTCGATTTCGCTTTTGTCAAAATGAAGCGTTTCCTCAGGCTCACGCGTATATATATCAAGCTTGTCGCCTTCTTCATCCGCAAAAATACGAATACTGACGCAAACAGCATTGGCTCCGTTAACGACCAAGGAGCAGATTTTTTCTTTATTTATATTCTTTTTTTTCTTTTTGAACAATTTATTCACCTCATTGCCTATTCTATCACAATCCGATACATTTTAGCAAGAGAATTGATAAAAATATTGTTTTTCTGTTTTGAAAGTGTTATAATTATATGGAAATAAGATAGAGGTGAGAAAAATGAAGAACGTAACGATGATCGTTCCCTGTTTCAACGAGGCGGAAGTATTGCCGATGTTCTATAAGGAAATCAAGCGCGTCATTGCCGATTGTCCGGATTACAATTTTACATTGTTATTTGTGAACGACGGCAGCAAGGATAAAACCCAGGATATTTTAAAATATCTTGCGGAACGCGACAGGAGCGTTAAGTATATTTCATTTTCACGCAATTTCGGGAAGGAAGCCGCTATGCTTGCGGGAATGCGCAACGCAGACGCAGACTATATCGGTATTATGGACGCGGACCTGCAGCACTCCCCCGACCTGATTCCGAAAATGTTGGAAGCGGTAGACAAAGAAGGATACGACGTTGCAGGTTCTACGCGTTCCGACCGTGTCGGAGAAGCGAAATTCAAAAGCGCGCTTTCCGCGGCATTTTATAAGGTTATCAACCGCATATCGGACGTTCAGATCAATGATAACGCCCTCGATTACCGCATTATGAAGCGCAAGGTCGTGGACGCCATTATCGCAATGCCGGAAAAGATCCGGTTCTTAAAAGGCATTTACAGTTGGGTCGGTTTTAACGTAAAATGGTTCCCGCATGAAAATCGCGTCAGAGCGGCGGGAGAGACAAAATGGTCCATTCGTAAACTTGCAAAATATGCGATTGACGGGATCCTCGGCTATACCTCTTCTCCGCTTCGTATCCCGCTTTGGCTGGGTATTGTTTCCGGATTTGCTTCGGTTCTTCTGTTTTTATACGGATTTATCCGGATGTGCGTTTCTTCGCTTTGGCCCGCAGCGACATACGTGATGCTGCTTTCCGCCGTCCTGTTTACCGGCGCAATGATCCTTTGCAGCATCGGCGTCGTCGGGGAATACGTCGCGAGAATCTATACCGAGAGCAAATCCAGACCCAACTATATCATTACCGAAACGAATATCGGCATGAATATGTTTGCGTCGGCGGATGAAACCATGACAGATGCAGTCGAATAACGGATCGGAACGATACGAATACATGCAATTGAAGCCGCCTGTCCTCGACAGACGACTTTCTATGATTTATTCTCTTGTCCCGGAGGGCTGTATTCCCGCAGACGTGGGGACGGACCACGCTTATCTTCCTTGCAGCCTGATCATGACCGGGCGCGTCGGATATTGCATCGCATCAGACGTAGCGCAGGGGCCTTTTGGCAATGCCGTTCGGACAATACGGAATTACGGCCTGGAGAACCGGATAAGCTGTTTTCTTTCCGACGGAACAAAAAGTCTTCCCGCGGAGAAATACGATACGCTGATCATTGCGGGCATGGGCGGCGAACTGATTCGGGATATTCTGGAACAAACCGAAGCGTTGCGCCGAAAGTATCTTGTTCTGCAGCCGATGACGCACGACGAGGATTTGCGCCGATTCCTGTCAGAAAACGGTTTTTCCGTAGGAAACGAACTTGCCGTGCTCGAAAACAATAAGGTGTATATTGCATATACGGCTTC
>JAFRTA010000029.1 GCA_017427315.1 Clostridia bacterium | reverse complement strand
GTTGCTCGTTGCCGGTTGCTCGTTGCCGGTTGCTCGTTGTCCGTTGCTGGTTGTTCGTTGCTCGTTGCTCGTCGCCGGTTGTTCGTTGTTCGTTGCTCGTTGTCGGTTGTTCGTTGTCGGTTGTTCGTTGTCCGTTGTTCGTTGTCCGTTACCGGTTGCTCCTTGTCCCGGGCATACGATAAACGCAAAACGCAAAACGCAAAGCGCAAAACACAAAACGCAGCACGCAAAACGATCTTACGACTTCACCCTTCCGAAATATCATACCCCTCGACGCTGAAGCTGATCGTTTCCTTCGTGACCGTGCCGACCTCAAGGCTCTGCAGCTCCCAGCTCGTATTGACCGAGCCCGTGAGGTTATAGACCTGGCATTTCGAGGCAAAACCGTATTCCTCGTCCACCCAGACGAACGCGTATGCGGTCAGCAGGCCCGCCGCGGTAAAGGACGACTGCGTATACTTTTTCGCCGCGCGTCCCGCGACCGGCTCCTCGGTCTGGTACGCCACGTTCGGGTTCGTCGTGAACGCCGGGTCGAGATACGCGATCTTCATAAACCCGGTCGAAAGGTTTGCCAGCTCCGCGTTCTCGATCTCGGAATACGTCCCCTTCTTCGTCTGCGGGTCAAGAACGTACTGTTCGATGTTTTTGCCGTTCTGGATGAAATAAGTCGAAATACCCGTCGCATTGTCGGTCACGCTGTAGATCCCGGCGCAGCGGCGTTCCGTCAGAAAAGAGTATACCCCGTTCTGCGAAAACGAGTAGGTCAAAGTATAATTATCCGTCCAGGTCGTGTCTACATTCAGCGCGCTCGCGTCGGTAACCGACGGGGGCGAGGTCGGCACGGTCGTATATTCGATCGGCGCGGGATCGGTGAAGACCTGCGTCTGCTTCGCGGTGGTGGCGTACATTTCGAGCCCCTGCTCTGCGTCTTTGTTTTTACAGGACGTCAGCAGCGACGCGGCGCAGAGCGCGCAGAGCAGTACGGCAAGCGTTTTTTTCATGTATTCTCTCTCCTTCCGGATATATTCTCATTATAAGAGGATGATACTCCAATATATTGTATATTGTAATACGCGCACGTAAAAATGTCAACAATTTAACTTTATCTTGAAAATAAAAATATCATATGATATGATACAAAAAAAGGACATCTTCAATGTGTCTGCGGGAGGTTAAAAAATGAAATATCAACTGCATCTCGGCAACCATTCGGATTTCTCCGTCTTCGGTCTCGGCGATCTCGCGCCCCGCGCATACGCGATCCCGTTCCCGACGAAAACGGAAGCGGCCTCGGTCTGTTTCCGCGACGAGCGCGCCGCGTCCCCGATGGTCGAAAATTTATCGGGCGAGTGGGATTTCATCATGTACGATTCCTGCTCGAAGCTGAAAGAGAACGTCGACACCGACGCGCTGACGTTCGATAAAATTCACGTGCCCTCCACCTGGCAGCGCACCGGCTATCAGCCCCCGGTTTATCTCAACTGCCCCTATGAGTTCAAGACCTTCGAGCCGAATATCCCGGTCGACATGCCCGTGGGCCTTTACCGCAAAAAATTCGACGTTAAGAAAAAAGACGGCAATTTCGTGCTGTCCTTCCTCGGCGTCGCGTCCTGCGCCGACGTGTATCTCAACGGCGAGTTTGTCGGCTACCGAGAGGGATCCCACAACACCTTCGATTTCGACGTTACAAAGCTTATCAAAAAAGGCGAAAACGAGCTGTTTGTCGTCGTCTGGAAATGGTGCAACGGCTCCTTCCTCGAAGCGCAGGACATGTTCCGCGAGAACGGCATCTTCCGCGACGTGCTTCTGTATCATTATCCCGCATCCTATATTTATGATTACCGGATCGAGACGGAAAAAAACGGGAGCAGGTATTCCATGACCGTTTCCGTCGATCTTGCGGGCGACGCGGAGGGCAAGACCGTGAAAGCGGCGCTTTATGACGGCGATACGCTCATTGCCCAGAAGGAGCTGACGGACGGCAAAGTCGTGATGAAGGGGCTTTCCGTCGTCGAATGGAACGCAGAGGAGCCGAAGCTCTATCAGCTGTATCTGACGCTTTCGGATGAGAACGGCGAGGTCATGACGGTCCGCAATTTCACCGGCTTCAAGAAGATCGATATCGAGGGCCCTCTTTTCTATTTCAACGGGAAGCTCATTAAAATCAAGGGCGTGAACCACCACGATTCGAGCATCGTGGGCGGCTACGCCATGACGGCGGACGAGCTGGAGCGGGACGTGAAGCTCATGAAGGATTACAACGTCAACTGCGTGCGCACCTCGCACTATCCGCCCGATCCGTATTTCCTGACGCTCTGCGATATCTACGGCCTGTACGTCGTGGACGAGGCGGATATCGAGACCCACGGCGCGGGCGAGCTGTTCGGCGATTTCAGCTACCTGAGCATGCAGAAAAAATGGGCGGCCCACTACGTGGACCGTGTGAAACGGATGTATTTCCGCGACCGCAACCACCCGTCGCTGCTGATGTGGTCCCTCGGCAACGAGTCCGGCGGCTACACCTGCCAGGACGAGTGCTATAAATTCCTCAAATCCACCGGCACGCCCATTCCCGTGCATTACGAGAGCGTGATCCACACCAAGCGGATGCACTACGACGTGATCTCCCACATGTACACCTCCACAGAAGAGATCGAGGCGTTCAGCTCCGGCGCGGGCAAGGGACGCGGCGAGAAGCCCGGCGACTATAAAAAATTCCCGTTCTACCTCTGCGAATACGCCCACGCCATGGGCGTCGGTCCCGGCTGCCTTGAGGAATATATGGACGTATTCTACAAATACGACAACGTGATGGGCGGCTGCATCTGGGAATTCGTCGATCACACCGTCATGCACGACGGCGACGGCTTCAAGTATAAATACACCTACGGCGGCGACCACGGCGAGCGCCAGCACGACGGCAACTTCTGCGTGGACGGCCTGTTCTACGCCGACCGCCGGCCGCACACCGGTGCGCTCGAGATGCGCAACGTCTATCGCCCCCTGCGTGCGAAGCTCGTCGAGGGCAGCAAATTCGAATTCACCAATACGAACCGCTTCCGTTCGAGCGGCTATCTGCGCATCCGCTGGACGCTGACGAAAAACGGCGCGCCCGCGGACAGCGGCGACCTCTCCCTTGATATCAAGCCCGAAAAGACGGCGACGGTGAAGCTGCCGATCGCGGTCAAAGACAGGAGCGTCGACCACGCGGTGCTGTTCGAGTATTACGACGGCGAGACGCGCCTTGCCGACGAGCAGATCACGCTGCACGACGCAGCGTATCAGTTCACCGTGCCGATCGGCGACAAGGCGGCTGTCTGGGAGAAAGCCGGCCTTCTGACCGTCGACCACGACAACGGCTGCGCGGTCTTCGACAAGGCGACGGGCTTCCTCAGGAGCTTTACCTATAAGGGCAAAGAGCTTGTCAATCAAAACAAAGCCGCATACGACGCGTTCCGCCCGAACTTCTTCAAGGCGTACAACGACAACGATATGCACCGCCGCGGTCAGATGGAAGACGCCGGGCTGCGCACGCTGGAGCCGCGTCTTGTCGATCTGTATTCCGCGACGCGGGACGGCGAGGCCGTCGTCTGCGCCGACTACGATATCTACAGCGGCGAGCATCTGTTCTACACGGTGGAAATGGCGTATACCGTCACGGCGGCGGGCATTCTGGACGTCCGGGCGACGCTCGGCGACGTCTCCGTCACGGCGTATTCCGACATCCCGCGCTTCGGCGTGCTTCTCGAGCTGCCGAAGGAATACGACAACGTGGAATATTACGGCTTCGGTCCTTACGAAAATCTGCCCGATTTCAAGGCGCAGAGCCATATGGGCGTATTCAAAGCGAAGGTGGAAGACCTGTTCGAGCATTACGTCTACCCGCAGGACAACGGAAACCACGGCGGCGTGAAATACCTGAAGCTGACCGACAAGGACGGCAAGGGCTTCACTTTCTATGCCGACAGTACGTTCTCCTTCTCGGCGCACCATACCACGCAGGATATCATCAACGCCGCGACCCACGACGAGGAAGTCACGCCCGTGAACGCGACGGTGCTGTCCGTCGACGGCGCGGTCCGCGGCATCGGGACGCAGAGCTGCGGCCCCGATACGCTGGAGAAATACCGCCTGAACGCTTACGGGCATTCCGAAGAGCTCGAAAACGCATACGAGCTGAAATTCACGGTCGTACCGGAGGCATAAGATGTATACGATAAAATGGACCGACGGCGGCGACCGCGCCGACGCGGAAAAGATCAGAGTCAAGGTTTTCGTAGAGGAACAGGGCTACCGCAAGGAAGACGACTTGGTCCCCGCGGAAGATGATATTTCTCTGCATATCACCGTATACGACGGCGAAACGCCCGTCGGCGCGGGGCGGCTGATGCCGTTTTATCATGAAAATTCATATAAGGCGGGCAGGATCGCGGTCCTGCCGGAATACCGCGGCAAAGGGATCGGCAGACAGATCGTCGGCGCGCTCTGCGACAAGGCGAAGGAGCTGGGCGCCGAGATCCTGTATATCGATTCGCAGACCCACGCGGTTCCGTTTTATGAGAAATGCGGCTTTTACCGCACCTCGGTGGAGCACCCGGACTGCGGCGAGCCCCATATCTACATGGCGAAAACCTTTGATTTAGAGGGCATCGGCTGGGTCTCCTTC
>JAFRTA010000225.1 GCA_017427315.1 Clostridia bacterium | reverse complement strand
GGAGATTTCGCGGTCTGGGTCAATCACTTCGTCCGCCCCGATTTTTTTTAAAATCTCATGCTGTATCTCGTGGTCCGCCACGGAAACGACGCGCGGCGCGCCGAACCTTTTTAAAAGTGAAGTGATGACGAGAGAGGCTTCAAAATCCTCATGAACGGTAACGAAAACGAGATCGAAATCGTCAACGCCGAGCGCTTCGATAACTTCTGCGTCCGTGCAGTCGCCGATTTGTGAATCAGGGAAATCAGATGCAAGACGCTCGATTTTCTCGGCGGTTTTATCGATTATCATGACCTCATTGCCGAGCTCCTGCAGCTTCTCGGCAAGGCACCTGCCGAAACGGCTCATGCCGACCACAAGTACGGATTTCATAGAACCAGTCCTTTCAACCGATCAGTATTTTTTCCGAAGGTCTTTCCAGCATGACCTTCCTTTTCTTTTCGGCAAAGACCGTGACCATGGAAAGACCGCCGATCCTGCCGCCGAACATCAGAAGAATAATCAATAATTTTGAAGCATTGCAAAATTGCGGCGTGATCCCCGTTGTAAGGCCGACCGTACCCATAGCGGAAGCGATTTCAAAGATACCGTCAGAAAGAGAAACCGGTTCAAGAACGCACAGCGTAACGGTTCCCGCTATCAATACGGCAATATATACATGAACAATCGCGGCTGCCTGTTTAATCGTCCTTTCGTCGATCCTGCGCTTGAAAACGGTGACGTCGCTGACTGTTCTGCCGGCATAAAAAGCGGAAGCAAGCGTAACGGCGACCGTCGTTGTTTTCAGACCGCCTGCCGTCGACCCCGGGGACCCGCCGATAAGCATAAGAGCGGAAGAAAGCATCGAGCTCCCCTGCGACAGCTTCTGCTGGTCGATTGTATAAAATCCTGCCGTGCGCAGCGTTGCCGATTGGAAAAACGAAGCAGTCAATCGTTCGCCGACGGAAAACCCCTGCATCGAATGATTTTTTTCTTCGAAAAAAAACCAGACCGCTCCGCCGAAAAAAAGAATACCGGAGACAGTTAAAACAAGCTTTGTCTGCAGACGCATTTTCGACGGCTTCAAACGGGATAAGATAAGGTCGTTCCAAACGTAAAAACCGAGTCCGCCGACGATAATCAAAAGAATCAATACCGTATTGACATAGATATCCGAACGGAATTCCGAGAAAGAGGATTCACCGAGAACGTCGAACCCGGCGTTGCAGAAGGAAGATACGGCGTGAAAAACGGAAAGCCAGATTCCCCGCCACGGTCCGTAACGTGGAATGAAACGAATCGACAGACAAATCGCGCCGAAAACCTCCATGGAAACGGTGCCGACGACGATTTTTTTAATCAGCGTATCCGTATCGGAGAGCCGCATGCTGCCCGCGGACTGCGTTAACAGCCTTCTGCTTTGAAGGCCGAGCTGTTTGTTCGCAAAAACAGAAAGAACGGCAATCAGCGTCATTAACCCGAGTCCGCCGATTTGGATCAGGATAAGAATGACGATCTTACCGAAAAAAGACCAATGCGCGGCTGTTGTAACTACCGTTAAGCCCGTCACGCACGTTGCGCTCGCTGCGGTGAACAATGCGTCGATAAAGGGAGTCGGCCTGCCGTTCTGCGCGGATAACGGGAGACAGAGGAGCACGGAGCCCGTTATAATTACCGCCGCGAAGCTTATGGCAATCAGCTGCGTATAGGTCAATCTTTTTCTGCTCTTTTTTTTCATGTTGTTTTTCATAACGGCGAGGTTTATATACCGCCGAAACGGCGGTTCCTGCGGTCGAATTCCGTAAGCGCTTTATTCAGCTCCTCGCGTGTGAAATCAGGCCAATAAACGTCGGTGAAATACAATTCGGAATATGCGCTTTGCCACGTCATGAAGTTGGAGAGACGGAATTCGCCGCCGGGACGGATGATCATATCTGGGTCGGGTTGAAATGCGGTATAAATCTCAGCGGAGAAGTCTTCTTCGCTGATTTCATCGGGCGTGAGTTCCCCGGCTTTCACTTTTTCGGCAAAGGCTCTGGCCGCACGGACGATTTCCTGTCGGCCGCCGTAATTTACGGCAACGTTTACGGTGGTATGCGTTTGACTGCTGCTGCGCGCTTCAAGCACCGCCGCAAGGGACCTGATATCCTCCGGCAGACGGTTCATATCGCCGATAAATCGGATGCGGAACCCCATCTTTTCGTTCTCCTGCTCACGGCGCTGTGTTTCCGCGAGAAAATCACGGAATAGATTCATTAAAACGCCGACCTCCTCGGGAGGCCGACGCCAATTCTCCGTGGAAAAGGCATAAAAGGTCACGACCTCAATGCCGAGCTCGCAGCAATAGGTCGTGATATCGCGGAAAACCTCCGCGCCTTTTCTGTGCCCTTCCGTTCGTGGAAGCCCGCGCATTTTTGCCCATCGACCGTTGCCGTCCATGATGATGCCGATGTGACGGGGCAAAACGGTAAAATGCGGTATGTCAGCCATAAATTACAGCTCCATGACCTCTTTCGTTTTCTTGTCGGCGATTACTTCCGCCTGTTTTACGAAATCGTCGGTAATTTTCTGAACTTCTTCTTCGCCGTCTTTGAGGTCGTCTTCTGTAATATCGGAGTTCTTTTTGAGCATTTTCAGCTTGTCGTTTGCGTCTCTGCGGATCTGACGGATCGCGGTGCGCGCGGCTTCTTCAAGGCGCGCGACTTCTTTCGCGAGCTGCTTACGGCGTTCTTCGGTAAGCGGCGGGAACGCAAGACGGATCACGACGCCGTCGTTCTGCGGATTGATGCCGAGATCGGAAGCCTGAATCGCTTTTTCGATATCTTTCAAAGATTTCTTGTCCCAGGGCTGAATCACAAGAATACGCGCCTCGGCAACGGAAACGCTTGCAAGCTGGTTGATGGGCGTCGGAACGCCGTAATAATCCACCGTAATTCTGTCGAGCACCGCGGCGCTTGCCCTGCCGACGCGGATTGCCGCAAGCTCGGACTTGAAATTATCGATGGTTTTGGTCATTTTCTCTTTTGCGTAGCTGAATACTTTTTCCATAAAGAAAACCTCCGGATATGATTTATATGGTTATTGTAACAAAAACAAAACGGAAATGCAATAGAAAATATGTAAAAATCAGTTACTTTTCACAACCGTTCCGACGGATTCGCCGCGAACCGCGCGAACGATGTTTTCCGGGTCGTTCAGATTGAATACGAGCGCGTCAAGTCCGTTTTCCCGGCAAATCGCTGCGGCGGAAGCGTCCATAACGCCGAGTCCTTTTGCAAGCAGCTCGCTTTGCGTCAACGTATCGTATTTTATCGCGTCGGGATATCGATTCGGGTCTTTATCGTATACGCCGTCAACGTTCGTGGACTTGAAGAAAATATCCGCTCCGATTTCCACCCCGCGCAGCGCCGCGCCGCTGTCGGTGCTGAAACACGGATTCCCGGTTCCGCATGCGAAAACCAGCGTATAACCGTTTTCGAGATATTCCACCGCCTTTTCCGCGGTGAATAATTCTGCAATTTTCGGCATATCGATTGCGCTCATGACTTTTGTTTTGACGCCCGCATTCTCGAATGCATCGGAAAGCGCCAATGCGTTCATCGTTGTCGCCAGCATGCCGATGGAGTCGGCCTTTGATTTGTTCATGTCTTTATGTGCTCTGCCGCGCCAGTAATTTCCGCCGCCGACAACGACGCCGATTTGTACGCCTTCGTCGCGGCATTTTTTTACGACGGCTGCAACGGAAGAAGCGGTTGCGTAATCAAAACCGAACCCCTTCTCTCCCGCGAGAACTTCTCCGCTGACTTTCAGCATGATTCTTTTGTATACTGCCATATTTATCCCTCCGTAACATCTATTGTAATCCATTTCAGCTGCGTTGTAAAGATAAATCGAAAAAAAAGCTCTCCGCGCCGGGAGAGCTTTCCGTTCTTATTCGATTACGTAAATGATTACGTTCCTTCTGCCGAATTCGATGCACTCGGCTTCCGTTTCAAAATATAGATCGGCGATCGGCGGATTGTCCCTGTGAATAAAGCCGCCGGTATCCTCGGCTCGGGCTACGCCGTAAACGAAGCTTCCGTCCGCCGTCAAAATATACAGAAGAGAGCCGAACGGAATGATTTTCGGGTTTACGGCTACGGTACCGTATGTCGGAACCGTTCCGGTCGCCGTAATCGGGTCGCCGGAATAAGCGGTGGCGATACCGGTCAGAATTTTGGAAAAATGAAGCGGGATTCCGTTTTCGTCAAGCTCGACGCATCCCTTGGAGCCGGTCGCCGCGGATTTCCCGCCGCAATCTGCTTCCGGACCGGACGCGGTCGGCGATGTCTCTTCGACGGATATGAAAGTCGGCTGCAGCTCTGCGGAGGGCGATTGCGTCGCCGGAACGTCATCGACCAACTCGTCATCTGCGGCTTCGAACTCGAATCGTTCTTCGAGCTCCTGTGTTCCGGTGGTTTCGCAGACCGGAGCCGAAACCGGGTCGGCCGCGGACAGCATATATTTTTGAAGGTTCAGAGATGCGACCGCCGTGTAGATATTCGCAACGGCTTCACCGAGCCTTTCTTTCTCTGAGGCGCTCTCGTCTGCCGCGGACGACTTGTATGAATCGCTGTCGTTGTCATGAATCAGGATTCTGTCGCGGACCGACGCGGAATAGAATTTTTGTTCCGTTGTCGCTGCGCCGGAAAACGATGTCACGCGATCGGTTCTGACGGCTGCCGCCAGGAAGGAAGACAGAACAATGCCCACAGCAACCGACGCGACCGTAAGAACACGGAAAACGGTTTTTCGAAATCTCCACTGATTTCTGTTTTTTCTGATTTGAGAAATCTTCGACGGCATAGATTCACTTCCTTTTTATCGTGAATAAAAAATTATTCTTTTGATGTCAATCGAATTATATTCGCAATGTGACAACTTGTCAAATGCGGGAACAAATGTTTTTGTTTAATCTGTCTAAACAATATATCGTATGTTTCTTCCGTTTGATTGCGTTTTTATGTTATATTTCGATTTTTTTTCTGAGCGCAAATAACAATGAAAGATGCGGAATCACGTATTTTTGTAAAAAATGACTGCGAAACAGAGCGGTCGCTGATGCGAAAATCGGTGTTTTGGTTACAATTTATTTACCCCTGCGCAACATTGCGTAAAAATGGGATGATTATAATAAAACAGAACAATTCCAAATTTTGTTCGGAGAATGGTGTTATGAAGCCGAATCCAGTCAAAAATATCGATTTGAAGCGTTTTTTGTCCCGGCATGATATGCTTTGGACGAGAAAACCGAAAAGCTGGGATGAAGCTCCCTTTATCGGAAGCGGCCTCGTCGGCTCTTTATTGTATTTCAACGGGAAAAACCGTCTGATGATGACGGTCGGCGATACTTCCGTATATGATAACCGTCTTCCCACGGAGAAAGAGACCGACAAAATGTTTCTCTCTCCGCGGCTGCCGCTCGGCCGATTCGTATTCGGCGGTGTAACGAGAGGCTGTGAGATGCGGCTTGATATTTACCGCGGATTTGTCACGGGAACTTGCAAAACGCTGACCGGTTCATACGATTACAGATGTTTTGCTCCGCACGGAAAACGTCTTATCGTCGTCGATTTTAAAAACGTAAACGACGAATTCCCCGTGGATTGGCTTGCGTCGGAGGCGGTCAGCCCGCGGCAGAAATATATGCTTCGCTCGAACAAAAGCCGCGCAAGCGAGGATTACGGGCCTCCGAAAAGCGCATATTCTTATCAGCATAAAGACGTAACTTTCTGTATACAGCCTCTTTACACAAAGGGTTTTTCCGTTGTTGCGTATCAGGTTAAAACCGAGAAAAACGGTATGCGGTTGATTATCGCAACCGGACAGGGAACGGAGGAAGGAATCGTCGCCTCGCAGCTTCGGTTTGAGCTTGAAAACGCGTTTGACAATTACGACGTGCTTCTGTCAAAGCACTTACAGTACTGGAAAGATTTTTACGAAAAGAGCTTTGTTGCGCTCAACGACGCCGCAGCGGAAGAGTTTTATTGGCTGCAGCTTTATAAGCTTGCTTCCGCAGGATGCGAAAACGGAAGAATCTATGACACCTGCGGTCCTTGGCTACCCGAAATAACCGCATGGCCCGGCGCTTGGTGGAACCTGAACGTGCAGCTGACGTATTCTCCGCTGTTCGCTTCGAACCACACGGAGCTTGTCAGACCCTTGTCGGCTGAATTGAGAGACGGAATCCAGGAGCTTTCGGAAAACGTTCCGGACGCATACCGATATGATTCCGCGGCAATCGGCAGGAATACGACGTTTTCATTGCATTCCCCCGCCTCATGTCCCGGTGAGGCGAACGCGACCGATGAAACCGGAAATCTCCTCTGGGCGCTGCATACGCTTTGGCAATATTACCAGATAACGCAGGATCATGCGTATCTGAGAACGACGCTTTTTCCGCTGTTAAAAAGAGCTGTCAGCTTTTATCGTCATTTCCTGATGCTCGACAAAGACGGAAAGCTCCATATCCCGCCGACGCTTTCCCCGGAGTATCCGGATTCCGGTTTTGACGCGAACTACGATCTTGCTTTGCTGCGCTGGGGACTTTCCTCCCTTCTCTATATCTGCGACGCACTTTCCATGAACGAGTCGTCGTATGATGAATGGAAATGGATCCTGCGAAATTTGACGGACTACCCTGCCGACGAAAGAAACGGTTTTATGATTGCCGCAGACGTTCCGTCTATGATTTCGCACAGACATTATTCGCATCTGTTGATGATTCATCCGCTTCATTCGCTTGATCTGACCGTGCCGCAGAACCGGGAGCGTGCGATGAGTTCCGTAGCGTATTGGCAGAGCAAGCCGGAAGCGCTGCAAGGATATTCTTATGCCGGAGCGGCATCCATGTACGCCGTCCTCGG
>JAFRTA010000224.1 GCA_017427315.1 Clostridia bacterium | reverse complement strand
TTCGCCGCCATCGCATCGCCGCCGTCGGTATCGAAGGTCAGCGTGTAGTCGATCGGCTCCCAGACCGCGTACAGCGTGACTACCGCGCCGTTCTCCGTGGCAAGGTCCGTCGTCAGGGTCGCGCCGTCGTCATAGACCTTCGCGCCGTCCGCGCTCGTCGCCCAGCCCCGGAACGTGTAGCCGCCCCTGACGAAGCCGTTCGCCGTCAGCGTCTCGTTGACGCCGTAGGTCTTTGAAACGCCCGCCGTCGTGCCGGTCGCCTTGCTGGCGCTGCTCGAGTCGTTCTTATCGAACGCCACGGTATAGACGTTGACGTTCCAGTTCGCCGTATAGCTTCTGTTCTTGAGCGGGAAAGTGCTCACCGAAGGCGTCAGCGTCACGGAGGTGTTGCTGTCGCCGGTCAGGTCGGTGCCGCTCCAGCCCTTGAACCGGTAACCGGTCTTCGTCGGGTTGACAAGCGTAAAGTCGTCCGTCTCACAGTCGTACGAGGTCGGGTTCGTCTGCCCCGCGGGGAGCGAGCCGCCTGCCAGGTCATAACCGATCGTATAGGGATCCTTCGACCACTGCGCCTTGAGCGTGACCGTGCCCCATTTATTGTTGACGGAGGTGCCGCCCGCGTACTTCGTGCCGGAATTCCAACTGCCGACGGAGCTCGTGGGCTGCCAGCCGAGGAAGGTAAAGCCGCGCTTGGTCGGCGTGGGCAGCGTGCTCGTATCCGTGATCTTATAGCTCAAGGGCTGATACGTCGTGCCGCCGTCGGAATCGTAGGTGATCGTATAGGTATTGATGTTCCAGCCCGCGGTGATCGTATCGGTCACGCCGTTGGTCGCGCCGAAGGTATAGGTCGCCGCCGCCGTGGTGCTGGACAGCGAACCGTAAGTATTCGTGCGCGTCCAGCCCGTGAAGGAATAACCGTTGCGCGTGGGCAGCGGGATCGCTTTCGTCGTGTTATAATTCTGCGTATAAGACTGCGTCGAAGTAGAGCCGTTCCATGTGCCGCTGTTGGGATCGACCTTCAGCGTGCTCGTGTTGATGGTCCACGCTTCATAGACCGTCTGGTCCGCCGTGATATTCGTCAGCGGCTTCGTACCGGAGGTCTGGTTCGTCGACGCGTTCCAGCCTTGGAAGGTATAGCCCGTTCTGCTCGCGACCGCGCTGGTACGGGTCGCGTTGCTGCCGTAATAAACGCTCTCCGTCGCCGCCGTGCCGGAGCCGTCATATTTTTTATAAGTGACCGTATATTTCGGGTCGATGAATTTCACCCGCATTTTCAGCCATGCGTTGCCGCGCTTCGCGCAGACCCAGGCGTAGACCTCGTTGGTCGTGCCCTCGATCTGGCAGGCGGGCTTTAACGTCAGACTACCCGTGCCGCCGATAGACGCTTTGCTGGTCGAAAAAGAGTCGCTGACGTCACTGACGGACTGCGGCTCACTGTCCGCAAGGTAATAGACAAGATCCTGATACCAGCTGACACCGTACTGATCCAGCACATTGCCCGAATTCGTATAGCTGGACGTCACGTTGCTGGCGCCCGTTTTCGGGATAGTCAGTTCGGTGGCGCCGGAGATCGCCGCGCCGGAAGACATGGAATTGGCATAAGGATATTGGCCGTCGGAGACATACCAGTTGACCTCGTGCCAACCGCTGCTGGTCCAGTCATTTTTGTTGGAATCACCAAGGTTTACACCGTTGACTTTTATCGTAACCGACATTTCCAGTTTGCCGACACCATAACGCTTTTTAACCTCATAACGCACCCGTGTCGGGAACCCGGGAATTGAAACATTAGTTCGGTTGTCGTTTCCGGAACCGTCCCATGTGAAATTATCCGTTCTTTTGTAGATCTGCATCGAAGTTTCATCACCGGTGCCGTTATTCGGCTTATACCAGACAGTTACTTCCATACCACTAGCATATGCATCATTATGACAATTAGCGATAACGTCAAGAGTATAACTGCCTGCGGTCGCCGCCTGCGCCTTCGGCGCGAAAATGAGGCTGAACGGAATGACCGTCAGAACCATGATCGCCGAAAGCAAAAGCGAGATCCATTTTCTGCTTTTCTTCATAGAGACTCCTCCTATATCGGATACTTTTACAAATATTATTCTACATCACAACCTTGCGTTATTCAATACCAAAATGTAAACATTTTTCAATTTTTTGCTTTATTTTTATTATCCGGGTGGAATTATATCCGACGAATATTCTCTTATTATCGGGCATAACCCCGTTCGGATGCTCCCCGAAATGGATTTGACCGGCTTCCCGTTCCCGTCGATTCCCCGCCGCGGATCACGATTTCCCCCTGCGTCAATTATCTGCGGAACGCCGGACGCCGCACAAAACCCGCCGCGGGAACGGCTGACCGTTCCCGCGGCGGGTTTTTATCAGATTGCCGGTTTATTCGAATTCGATCGTCGCGCTCGGCTTCGGGGTGAGATCATACAGCACGCGGTTGACGCCCTCGACCTCGCTCGTGATGCGCGCGGTGATGTGCTGCAGCAGCTCGAAGGGGACGTTCTCGACCGTGGCGGTCACGGCGTCGCGGGTGTTGACGGCGCGGATGATGACCGGCCACGCATAGGTGCGCCTGCCGTCTTTGATGCCGGTGGCGCGCATATCGGGCACGACGGTGAAAGACTGCCAGACCTTGCCGGCGAGACCGTTCTTCGCGAATTCCTCGCGCAGGATCGCGTCGGATTCGCGCAGCGCCTCGAGCCTGTCTCTTGTGATCGCGCCGAGGCAGCGCACGCCGAGACCGGGACCGGGGAACGGCTGACGGTAGACCATATTGTCGGGCAGGCCGAGCGCCTTGCCGACCACGCGGACTTCATCTTTATAAAGCAGCTTGACCGGCTCGACGAGCTCGAACTGCAGATCCTCGGGCAGGCCGCCCACGTTGTGGTGCGCCTTGACGCCCGCGTCGCTCTCGAGGATATCGGGGTAGATCGTGCCCTGCGCGAGGAACTCGATGCCCTCGAGCTTTCTTGCCTCTTCTTCAAAGACCTTGATGAATTCCGCGCCGATGATCTTGCGCTTCGTCTCGGGCTCGTCCACGCCCGCGAGCTTATCAAGGAAGCGGTCGACCGCGTCCACGTAAATGAGGTTCGCGTTCATCTCGTCGCGGAAGACCTTGACGACCTGCTCGGGCTCGCCCTTGCGCAGAAGACCGTGGTTGACGTGCACGCATACAAGGTTTTTGCCGATCGCCCTGATGAGAAGCGCCGCGACGACGGAAGAATCCACGCCGCCGGAAAGAGCGAGCAGGACCTTTTTATCGCCGACCTGCTCTTTGACGAGCGCGATCTGCTCGGCGATGAACGCCTCGGCAAGCGCGGGCGTTGTGATGCGTTCCATGGTTTCGGGTCTGACGTTTGACTGCATTTCGATCTCCTCCGATATTTTTCTTTGTATTTTAGCACAGCCGACGGCGTTTTGCAATTCCCAATATCAAAAAATTCGGGCGGTATGAAAAACTGCCCCTGCGGAGCGCGATGCGCTCCGCAGGGGCAGCGTGCGCCCGTTTTATTCCGCTTCTTCCTCGGGACGGAACGTCGGAAGGAAGCGTTTGAGCAGGAACGCGCAGAAATACGGGAAGGTATAAATATGATTCTCATACCCGACGTTATTGCCCGACAGCTTGAACCCATAGCGGATATCGCCGTATTTTTCCGAGTCTATGAGCGTTCTCATTGATTTTGTTTTACCGCTTTTCGCTTTGACCTCCAACGGGATCAGGGACGCGGCGGAGCGGATGAAGAAATCCATTTCAAGCGTCGAATCCTCCCGTTTATAGTAATACAGACGGTATCCCTGCTTTACCAGCGCTTCGCCGACCATATTTTCATATAACGCGCCCTTGTAAACGCCTAAATTTCTGTTGGCGCGCAGATCCTCCTGCGCCTCGTCGTCCAGCATGGATACGAGCAGTCCGGTATCGGCGAAATACAGCTTGTACACGTCGGGATCATAGTTTCCGCCCAAAGGAAGCTCCGGGAATTCCATGCAATAACAGGCGTTCGCCATTCCCGCGTCGGTAAGCCATTCGGCGCAGCCGCGGTAATCGCGGAATCTTGCGCCCGGAGCGACCTTCGATATCTGGAATTTTTTATTCTCCCGCGCAAGCTGCGGCGCGATCCGGTTGAAGACGTTGAGTATCCTCGTCTGATCGATCCCGGACGCATATTTTCTGATATCCTCTTTATAGTCTGCGATCAGCTGTTTCTGCGTGTCCAGCGATCCCTCAAAGGTGTTTTTCCGAATATATTCGGCGACCACGGCGGGCATGCCGCCGAGAATGCTGAAATCGAGGAATAAAGACTGATAAACGTCCGTTTCAAGCTCGTTGAAGGGGCGCAGCGCCCGCATATGTTCAAGCATATCGGCAGCCGCCTCGCCGTAACCCTTCGCCCAAAGGAATTCCTCAAAGTCCATGGAGAACATTTCGTAATCTTTTTTATAGCCGACGCTGTTGCTTTCGATTTTTTTGTAGTTCACGCCGAGCATGGAGCCGCTGCAGATCACGTCGAACCTTTTGTCGATGCAGAAGAACTTCAGAGATGTCGCGAGCTCGGGAAACGCGGTGATCTCGTCAAAGAACAGAAGCGTTTTCCCGGGAATGAATCGTTTGGAAGGATCGATCAGCGAAATGTTTTTTATGATATCTGCCGGACCGTATCCGTCGACGATGATCTTTTTATATTTTTCTTCCTCTGCAAAATTGATCTCGACTACGCTCTCGTAATTCGCCTCGGCAAAGCGCCTGACGGATTCCGTTTTTCCGATCTGGCGGCTGCCCTTGACGATCAGGGGTTTTCTGTCGGGATCGGCTTTCCACTGCGATAGAAACGCGTCCGCTTTTCTTTTCAGGTACATGTTTTTTTCCTCCGATTTCAATGCACGTTCCTATTATACACATTTCATGAGGGAATATCAAGCGTGTTTTGCACATTTCATGAGGGAATATTTTTAACGTTTTCACATTTTTTGATCCTCCGAACCGATTTGCAACGGATAAAAAACGGAAAATCCCGCGCAGAACGGGATTTTCCGTGGAATACCGTACAACGGGCGCGCCGTTGTATTTTTCCGGTTACTCCTCGCCGTATCCGATTCTATTTGCCGCCTCGGCAAGAGAAATCCCGTTTTCGTCGGCGATGCGGGCGAGGTCGTCGAATTCGGGCTTTTCCCGCGCCGCGCCGAAGCCCTCGCTGCGCTTGACGCGCACCTCGCCGAAGGGCGTTTGCCTTATCTCCTCCCGCCGCGTCATCACGTACCGCGCGGGACGGTATTCCCGCACGCCGATGGTGGACGTGTGCCTGAAAATCAATTCCAAAATCTCATCTTTTTTTTCTTCGCGGCAAAGGACCGTGAGCAAAACGCCCGGGCGGCCTTTTTTCATATATACGCTCTGCGTGAAAACGTCGAGCGCGCCGCCCGCAAAGAGCTTTTCACAGGCGTAGGCGAGCTGCTCGCCGGTCATGTCGTCCGTCTGGCACCGGAACTCGACGACCGTTTCCGTCCCGTCGGCGGGCGCGTCCCCGCGTGCGGAGATGCTTTCCGTTCTTCCGGTCTCGATCCCGAGGAACGCGCGCAGGCAGTTGGCGCGCTCGAAATCCTTCGTTCCCATGCCGTAGCCCGTTTTTTCGACGGTCATCGCGGGCATCTCACGGAATTCCGAGACGAAATATTTCAGCAGCGCCGCGCCCGTCGGGGTGCAGAGCTCGCTTCTGATCCCGTCCGCGTAGACGGGAACGCCCCGCAATATCAGCTCCGTCGCCGGGGCGGGAACGGGCAGCACGCCGTGGGCGCAGTTCACGGTGCCGGAGCCCGTGTTCACCGGCGAGGCGAGGACCTTCCCCGCGCCGAGCGTCTCCATGAGCATGCAGGCCGCGGTCACGTCGGCGACCGCGTCGAGCGCGCCGACCTCGTGGAAGTGGATCTCCGAAACGGCTTTGCCGTGGACCTTGCTTTCCGCGTCCGCGATGATCCCGTAGACTGCCTTCACATCCTTTTTGACGCGGTCGGAGACGTTCAGCCCGTCGATCAGCAGCGAGATATCCGCCATGCCGCTGTGGCTGTGATGATGCTCATGTCCGTGGTCGTGATGCTCCCCGTGGTCATGGTGATGCCCGTGGCTGTGCGTATGATGATGCTCCTGCTTCCCGTTCAGGGCATGCGTATGTTTGTGTTCATGCCTGTGTGTGTGCTCGTGTTCATGTTCGTGCTCATGCCCGTGGCTGTGCTCATTCTCACGTCCGTGCTCCGCGCCCTCGGCCTCGCCGCGGACGGAAACGGAAAAATGCGTCCCCGTCACGCCGCACTTTTCGGTGCGGTCGAAGGACGCCGTCACCCCGGGGATCCCCGCGGCGGCGAAACGCGCGGAGAAGTCGTTCCCCGCGGGCAGAAGCTCGTATAACGCCGCGGCGAGCATATCTCCAGCGGCGCCCATTCTGCATTCAAGGTAGAGCGTTTTCACGGTGTGTTATCCTCCTTTTCCGGAGCGGGATGTTCCCGATCTTGACTTTAAGACTGAAGACCTGTTTGACAGACGGTGCCCCTGTCTTCGGCATTCGGTCTTTAGTCTTTGGTCTTTGGTCTTTGGTCTTCAGTCTTTGGTCTTCACATGATTGATCAGACTCGCCTGATACGCTGCGCCGAAGCCGTTGTCGATGTTCACGACGCTCACGCCGCCGGCGCAGGAATTGAGCATCGCCAGCAGCGCGGCAAGCCCGCCGAAGGACGCGCCGTAGCCCACGCTCGTGGGAACCGCGATCACCGGGCAGTCCGCAAGCCCGCCCACGACGCTGGCGAGCGCGCCCTCCATGCCCGCGATCACAATGATGACCGAGGCGGAGAGGATATCGTCGAGATTCGCCAGCAGCCGGTGCAGCCCGGCGACGCCCGCGTCGTAAACGCGCTTGACCCGATTGCCGAAGACCTCCGCGGTGACGGCGGCTTCCTCCGCCACGGGGATATCGCTCGTGCCCGCGGTGATCACGAGGATCGTGCCGACGCCGTCCGGCTCCGGCAGCCCGCCGATCACGCCAAGACGGCCGTCCGCTCTGTAATCCAGCGGCAGCGAGGCCTTGACGGCCTCCGCCTTTTCCGCGTCAAGGCGGGTGATGAGGATCGTTTTCTGCCCGTTCTCGCGCATTTTATTCGCAATGGCGACGATCTGCTCCGCGGTCTTGCCCGCGCCGTAGATCACCTCCGCCACGCCGTTGCGCACCGCCCGGTGGCTGTCCACCCGGGCGATGCCGATATCCTCAAAGGGCTCCATGCGGAAGCGCTTCACCGCCTCGTCCACGGAAAGCCCGCCGCTTTGTACCTGCTCCAGCAGGCCGATCAGTTCTTTTCGATCCATAGTTTACTTTATCACTTCATTGCGGACCCATTCGTCCAGCGCGAAAAGCCGGTCGACGCACGCCTTGTTGTAGGCGTTCAGTTGTCTGCAGTCGCGGCTGCGCGCCTCGACCGACATGGGAACGCCGATTTTGTTCAGATAATATTTCGCCGTGCAGGGGTATGCGAGGGACTCGGTGAACGCGGTCATGCACAGAATGTTTTCGACGAGCTCCGCCTTTTCGGGAGCTTTATCGTAATTCTCGCAGAGCCACGCCTCGATATCCGGGTGGAAGTTTGCCATCACGCCCGAATATCCCGCCGCGCCGCCGCGCAGCGTGTCGAGCAGCGTCTGCTCGTTGGCGTTGAATAGTAGAATCTCGGTGCCCTGAAGCTGATCGAGGCGGTTTTTCAGCGTCACGGGGTCGCTGCAGGTATCCTTGATGAAGCGGAAACGCCCGTCTTTCAGGCACCAGTCGAGGATCTTCGGCGTCAGCAGCCGCTTGTAATGGTGCGGGCATTCATAGATACCGAACCGGATCGAAGGATCCACCTGCCCGAGCACCCGCTCGGCGTTGGCGATCCACACGTCGTCGCCGTCGCCATGCAGGTCGAAGCGGTTGGAGACGAGGACCACCGCGTCGACGCCGGTCGCGGCGACCGCGTCGATCTCGCGCGCCTGCTCCTCAAAAGATTCGGAGATATGCCCCGAGGCGACCACGCAGAGGCGTCCCGCCGCCGCTTCGACGACGAGCCGCGCAAGGCGCACGCGCTCCTCGAGCGAGAGGAAAAACATCTCGCTCGACTGGCAGACCGCGAATACGCCGCGGCAGCCCCGTTGGATATACCATTCGACAAGAGCTCTCGCCGCTTCCTCATCGATCTCGTTGTTTTTATAGGGGGTAACCATTGTAGGATATACACCCCGGGCGATGGTTTTGTCAGACATAAAATATCATCCCTTCGAGAAATGCTTCTTCGGTCGGCTGCGGAAACCGTGCTGCCTAAATTATATATTAGATTTTTTTTCTTGTAAAGCCAAAATGAAAAATATCCGTGAATTGTATTTCCCAGTATATTGACAGATGGACTTTTTGGGGGTAAAATATGACAGTAAAGACGCATCGGCCGCGCATTTTTTGTGCAATCCGCGCCTCGTCTTTCCAAAAAAAATCCGATTCGGAGGTCATTTTTATGAAGTTGAGAAAAATCACGGCGATCGCGCTGGCGCTGATCCTGTGCTTCGCGGCGCTTGTCCCCGCTGCGTCCGCCGCCGACATCAGCGACAAGCCGGACGATCCCGTCATCCACGTCCACGGCTTCGTAGCCGGTCACCTGTATTATAACCACGAGGACATGGAGAACCGCACCCAGCTCTGGCCGCCTACAAAAGAGGCGATCATGAAGGAGATCCCCAATGCGCTTCCCGCGCTGACGGATATCGCGCTCGGCCAGAGGACCGAGCAGGATTGGGAGCGCTTCACCGATACCGTCGCGGCGATCGCGAAACGTCTCGTGGGCGACGCGTTCGGCGACAACAACGGCGATATGCTCCCGGGCACCGGCGCGGCGAGCGAATACCCGTCGGAAGAAACCGTCCGCTATAAGTACGAGCATTCGCAGGACATCACCTTCCGTTACGACTGGCGGCTCGCGCCCCAGGTGCTGGCGGAGCAGCTGCATGATTTCATCGAATACGTCAAGAGCGCGACCGGCCGCGACAAGGTCAACATCACCGCCCACAGCTACGGCAGCTGCGTGACGATCACCTACATCGCCCTTTACGGCCTCGATTCCATCTCCGGCGTCGTGCTGCACGCGCCCGCGTTCCTCGGAGCCAGCTACGACGGCGAGCTGATGCTCGGTCAGGTCAAGTTCAACGGCAAAGCCCTCGCCAACGTGATGAAGGATCTCATCCTGCGCGGCGAGGACGGCGAGGACGAATGGAGAAACACCGTCACCGCGCTTGAGGCGACCGGCATTTTCGATCTCTCCGAGGTCGTGACCGACTACATCGTCGACGAAGCGCTCGACATGCTCACCGAAAAGATCCTTGTCGACTTCTTCGCCAAGTGGCCGGCGATCTGGGCGATGGTCCCCGATGAGATGTACGACGACGCCCGCGCCTATATCTTCGACGATATCATCGCCAAGCGCGGAGAGGACGTCTCCGGCCTGCTCGCGAAGCTCGACGAATACGACAGGCTCGTCAGAGACCACCGGCAGGAGCTGCTTGACCTGATCGCGGACAACGTGAACTTCGGCGTGGTTGCGAAATACGACGTGCAGAAGGTGCCGATCACCAAAAATTCCACGTCCCTCTCTGACAACATCATCGATACCAAAGCCGCGTCCCTCGGCGCGACCTGCGCGGACTACGGCACGACCCTTCCGAAGGATTACAAGCAGGCGAAATATCCCGAGAAGAATTATATCTCCCCCGACCGCATGATCGACGCGTCGACCTGCATGTATCCCGAGCGCACCTGGTTCATCAAGGGCGACCTGCACGAGCACGAGGCGGACGACACCTACGAGCTGTTCCTGCGCATCCTTTCCAACGACGATTATACCGTCTTCACCGATCCGCAGTATCCGCAGTTCCTGCTGTACGATACCGCGACCGGAACGCTGTCGCCGCTGACCGCGGAGAATTCGCAGAACAAATCCACCACGGGCTTTGCGAAATTCATCGAGTTCCTTAAGGAATTCTTTGCCATGCTGATCCGATTCATTCAGAACGCAACGAAGAAATCCTTCTGAACAGCCGGACTAAACCAGCCAGCCGGAAACCGCTCCTCGGCTTCCGGCTGATTTTTCGGATAAAGAAAGGATATTGCAATGAGCAGCTTTACGGATGCCTTATCAGACCGCATCAAAGAAGGCGGTTACAACATCTTCCGTCTGACGGTGATCGAGGACGGCGCGCCGACAACGGTGCGTTTTCAGGAGACGAACCGCTGCAACGACAGCTATTCCGTCGCCAAAGCTTTCGTCGTGACGGCGATCGGCGTCTGCGCCGACCGGGGGCTTCTGACCGTGGACGAAAAACTGACGGATATTTTTCCGGAGTACCGGTCCGCGGTCAAAGACGAACGCTGGTTCGGCGCGACGGTACATAACGCGCTGACCCACCGGCTCGGGCTGCCGGGCGGATATCTCGATATTGACGCCCTGCCGACGGCGCAGTTCGGGAAGGATTTTCTGAAATACGTATTTGAGACCGGGCTCGACTGCGCACCAGGCGAAGAACGGAAATACACCGACGCGGCTTTTTATCTGCTGGGCAGAGTCGTCGAAAAAAAGAGCGGCCTGCCGCTGGACCGCTTCTTATGGGAATATCTGCTCGCGCCGCTGGATTTCGCGGAAGCGGCGTGGTCGACCTGCCCGCTGGGGCACCCCATGGGCGCGACGGGGCTTTACGTCGACACCGCCGATATGGCGAAGCTCGGCGAGCTTTACCTTGACGGCGGCGAATGGAACGGAGAACGGATCATTTCAAAGGAATGGGTCGATACCGTACTTGAAAGGGAATACGAATTCCACTGGAACGGGGCGCATAGCGCCTACGGCAAGGGCGGCATGTTCGGGCAGAACCTGACGGTGATCCCCGACGCAAAGCGCGTCGTCGCCTGGCACGGCTACATCACGGACGGAGATACCGGAGAGCTGCACAGATTCACGGAAGAGTATGAATAAATCCTGAATTTGCCGGGGTCTTCGACCTCGGCAAATTCAGGATTTCAGTGAGATGTGAAATGTAAGACGTAAATACTTTTCACATCTCACATTTCTCTGTCCGCTTAAATCCAGATAAGCCGAGCCGCAGAGGGGCCCGGCTTATCAGACCTGATTCAATCACTTCTTCAGCTTCGTAAAGAACTGGAAAATCTTGTTCAGCAGTCCGACAATCCATTTCAGGACCCTTTGAATCCCCTCCTGAATGTGTTCGATCAGCGTCATATCGGTATCTTTGATTTCTTCATCCGTATCGGCGTCGGTCACAAGGCGGAAGGACTCCGCCGAGCCTTCGGCGGCCAAAGCACAAAGCTCGTTGAAGCTGACGAATTCCCATTCGCCCTCGCCATTCGGGATCCTGACGGAAAAGGCGGCGCCTTCGAGCGTATCCTCATCGAGCAGAATATATCGCCCTGTCTGTTCGTTCAGCGCATAAAACGTCAGGTCCTCCGAGGTAAAGGAGTCAAACCGCACCGTGCGGATATCGTCGAAAAAGCCGCACATCACGGCCATCAGGTCGAGCAGCGCATAGGCGTTCATCGTCACGCTTCCTTCGACCCGCAGCATCCCTTCGGCAAAAGAATAAGGAAATACCCTACATGCGTCCGGCAGCGAACCGCTGTGCGGACGTGTTTTTTCTTCATAAAGGACAAGTGCCGCTCCTTCGGCGAGGGCGTCGTCCCGAACGGCGACGCTCCGGCGGCAAATTACCGTTTCAATCGATTCATTTGAAGAAAACGCCCCGGCGCAGAGCCGCGTTTCTCCGCAGATCACGACGGTTTTCAACCCGGAAAGACTGCCGAACGCGCCGCCGGCGACGGAGGCGATCCCGTCGCCGAGGATCAGAGCGGTACACTCCTCCGCGTACTGCGCGAGGGGAGAATCCTCCGCGAGCTCCGCCGGAAGCGAACCGACGCCGGAGACGGTCAGGATACCGTTTTCAAAATCGAACGACAGGCCCTCGTAGCCGGTCCCGTTTTCCGGTTCATCAGGATCGGTCGGTTCATCAGGATCGGTCGGATCGGCGGGATCGGTCGGGTCGGTGGGATCGGTCGGAGTTGTGGATTTGTTATCGTCCCGGTAAAACGTCCTGCTGAAACCGTCATACGAAAACCTGACCAAAGGGCAGATGCCGAGGTTCGTCCAGTTGGCCTCCATGTTTATGTTTTTGTTAACGTGACCGCCGGTATGAATATAGTTCTGAAAATTGCTTGCAGAACCCGGCGTTCGCAGAATCCACCCGCAATAATCGTATTCCCCTATGCGTATCATATTGAGTCCCTGCGCCTGCGCGTAATCGGTGCCGGTTTTCGCCTCTATGTACTGGTATTCTTCATCCGCGGCGGCAAGCGCTTCATCATAGGAAAGCAGCCAGACAAGATCCGTTGTGGTGCCGCACTGATATTCCTGAAAATAACTGCCTAAAGACGACAGATCGTTGTTCAGCTCTGTCGGCAACAGAAGTGACTGCTCTTCTTGTGAAAACGCCGCGTCAAGAAACGTGCCGTTCAGCCATGCGCGCAGATCGCTTTTTTCATAATTATTCAGATACGTTGTATATTCCGGGTCGGAATAATACACATAACCATTCTGATAGACCCGATTGGAAACAGGTTGCGCGTCCAATGCGTATCGCGAAAAAAGGATCTCTCGTTCCGGATCAAGAACCCTCCACATTAACGGCTCAAACCGAAACCAGTAAACGGTATTGATATCGTATCCGTTTATGAGTTGAAAACCTTCTTCCGGATCATCGGAAGCTCCGCTTTCCTGTTTTCGGTATTGGGTGAACAGTACCGCCCTGTATCGGGCGTCGGCGTAAGAAACATCTTTATACTTCGCAAATTCGGGATCGCCGTCGCCTGCATAATACCCCAACGACTGCCAGGGCAGTTGTTCCGATGCAGCGTTCAATTCGGAAAGCAGCGTTTCATCGTTCATACGGGTCTGCGGATAGCTGCCGAAAAACAGAAACTGCCCCTCATACAGCCGCTGCCGCGTCGGCTCCGCGTCGGAAGAATCTGCATTGCAGAGCGCCGTTGTGCGAAAACGCAGTGCAGGACGAATCCCGCTCAATCCGTCTGCACCGTTCGTGAAGGTACTTCTGAACCCGTACGCTTCTTTTATCGAACTGTATCTTATCGGCGTCCTCAACAGCCAGGTGTCTTTTGCGTTATTTACATTGATGGGATATCCCTGACAAACGGCGTAATCTGACACATTCGTCGTATCTTTTCCGCCCCATTCCTGTATTTTTTGTATATAATGATTGAATTCAAAGAGCGAAAGAGAAAAGATTTTATCTGTTGTTGTTCTTCCGTTTGCATCGAGGCGCCACGTGGGTGCGTCGCAATTATTGTCGAGCGTCGTAACGGCGATCATCTCAAGCTCCCGCTCGGAAAAAGCAGAGGAAAGAAAGTCCCTGTTCAGCCATTCCCGGAGGGACGAGTGTTCATAATCACAGGCCATAACGGTGCCTTCCCTGTCTGCATATAACTCACTGCCGACCACATACATAACATTGCAAAAGGCTTGCGTGTCAATCAGATCCTCACTCAAAACAAGACCCGCCGACGGGTCAAGCACCAGCCAGCGAAGCGGCTCCCAGAGGAACCAGTATCGAGTATTGATATAATACCCGTTCGCATATTGATAAGTATAGCGGATTTCAGTCGGGTAAGACGTTACGCGCGGGCGATACTGTGAAAAAGAAACGCCGCGATATCTCTGTCCCCGGTATTCAACATCGCAGAACCGCATCCAATCGCCCTGTTTCATTGATTCTTTGCCCTCGATATTATAAGGACTGGAATCAACAAAGGAGCCGGAATAATACCCGTAGGAGATCCACTCCGCTCCGTCTCCGAGTCCGTTCAGCTCCGCGATCAGCGCCTCGTCCGTCACCCGCGTCTGCGGATAGCTGCCGAATTCGATCACATCGCCTGCGACAAATTCTCCGTCCGCGGCGGAAGACACCGTCAAAGGCAAAACGCCGAGCGACACGACAAACGCCAGCAGCAAAGCGGTCACATTATAAAGCTTCTTCATTCCTGACACCTGTTTCCTTCCGTAATTCCAAAAGCAACTCCGCAGTGAAATTCCCGCTTTCTGCGATAAGCTGCAGTGTTCCGTTATATTTTTTTGCGGTATCCCGCACGTTTTTGAGGCCGATCCCGTGCAATTTAGCGTCCTTTTTCGTCGTCTTCGGAAGCGCGCCGCCCCGGACCCGCGCAGTCTCGGCGGCGGGGTTTTCCACCGTCAGCAAAAGCACGTTGCCCGCGGCAGACGCGGATATTTTCACGTACCGTTCCGCGCCCTCCGGCAGCGCGGCGCAGGCCTCGATCGCGTTGTCCAGAAGATTGCCGACGCAGACGCACATATCCTTCGACGCGATCCCCCGTTCCGGGATCATCCCGTCGAACCGCAGCTCCGTCCCCTGTCGGGCGGCGGCAGCGTATTTGACGTTGAGAAGGCTGTTCACCACAGGGTTGCCGGTGGAAAACCGGGGCAGCGCGTCGGAGACCTCCGACGAGATCTCGTCCATATACCGCCGCGCCCCCTGCAGGTCGCCCTTTTCAAGCATGGAATTCAGCACGATGGAATGGTTTTTGAAGTCGTGCCGGAACCGCCGCAGGCTCTCGTCGGAACGGTCCCGCTGTGTTTCGTACAGAAGCTGCTCGCTGAGCCGCTGCAGGATCGTCTTCTGCGTATGGATCAGGTGCAGCACCCGCACCGCAAGCCAGAGGATCGAGAGGAAAACGAGGCAGGCGGAGACGGCGTACAGCGCGTCGTACCACGCCCGGCTCAGGCCGAATTCCTTGTAATACGCGCTCACCTCAAACAGGAAAAGCGCGATCACCATCCACCAGGGCAGCTCCGCGAACGCGCCTGCCAGCACGTTCACGTCCCGCCTGCCGGAGAGCCGCCAAACGGCAACGCCGATAAGAGAATAAACGCAAAGCTCGAAAATCAGCTCCGGCAGCGTCTTTTCGGAAAACAGCGGCGAGACGAAGGACCAAAGCATTTCGACCGTGGAGAAATAAACGAATATCACAGCGACGCCTCGCAGAAACGCCGGTTTCCGGAACAGGACCGGCAGCGCGATCAGCGCGGCGAGCGTGGCGAGCATATCAAGGTATTCATAGGCGTCCGGCAGCCTCGGAACCAGCAGGAGAAACGCCGAAGCCCAGACGCAGACGCATGCCGCCGCGAAAAACGGCAGTCTTTTGCTGCTGCGCGGCGTCTCCCCGAAGACCCGGGCGAGAACCAGCAGAAAGCTGAAAAGCGCCGCCAGCTCCTTGATACAGAATAAAATACAGGTCCCGATCATTGCTCTTCACTCAGCCGGATATAACGGATCATCGCCTGATGAAAGGCGGAAAGCCTGCGGCGGGAGATCTTCACCCGCTCCCCGTTCTGCATGATAAGTACGTCGTCCTCTTTCCGGGCGATATACCGGAAGCCCACGAGGAACCGTCTTTGCGTGCGGAAAAAGTATACGTCGCCCAGCTCCGACTCAAACTGACTGAGCGACTTGCCGGATTCCACCGCCTGCGACCCGGTCCGCACGACCACGCCGCGCCCGACGGCCTCGACGTACATGATCTGCGAGGCTTTCACGAAAACCGGGTGCTTGATCGAACCGGTCAGCTCGACGGAAACGTCCGATTGCGCCTTCCGGGCGAAATGGTTCAGCGCCTCGGTCAGCTTCTCCGGAGAAACGGGCTTCAGAAGGTACCGCAAAGCGTCCGTTTCGTACCCCTCCGCCGCATATTCGAGATACGCTGTCACAAAGACGAATTCGGTGGCGCCGACGCGCTCCCGGAGCTTTTTCGCCAGCTCCACGCCGTTTTCGCCGGGCAGAAGGCAGTCGATCAGGATCAGGTCGTAAAACCGGTCGGCGGACAGAAAATCCTCCGCGCTGCGGTAGATATCCTCATTTTCGATTTTACAGACGAACGGCGCGCATTCCTCCGTCATCCGCGCAAGGCCCTCCGCCTCCGCAGGGTTGTCCTCAATGATCGCGATCCGCATAGCTCCTCCCGCTTTCCTTGTCCGCCCATCCGTGCTGACGTGTTATATTGAAAATTATATAATATTTGCATTTATTTTACAATATACTATTTTCGTTTTCCGTCTGAACGGTATGGTTTGAGGGGGTGAACGGAGTTTTTTTTGACGGAAAGAAATGGTATCATAAATTTTAAGAGGGAAAGAGAGCTTTCCCCCGGCGTTTTCCGCGACAGACTCCGGGAACGCGCCAATGAAAGAAAAAGGAGATTGTTTTATGAAGAAAGTAATGAAAAAAACATTGACCGTTTTGTTGATTATTGTTATGTCGGTTGGTGCGTCAACCCATGCGTTTGCAAAAAGTCTCATAACTAATGCAAACAGAATCCGAGCAGCAGCATCAGAAAATGAAACTATTACAGGTTATTATATTGACTCAATTGAGATTATTGTAGACGAGCCTGAGTTAGGAAAAACACCGGGGAATGCAACACTTGCAGGTTTTTCGTTTTATATAATTATTAATGACATGAGAGTTGGACCCCATATATCGAGTAAAGATGTTTTTAACGCAGTTTGGTTGCCGGCGGATAGTATATTTAACGCAGGGAATGCTTATTCTGTTTCTGTTACACTTAATCCGAGCGAGTTTTCAAATTTCGGCAGCGGTATTACAGAAATATCCTTTTCAGGATATAGGTTCTTTTCCGGTTCGACAGCAACCGTTAATGGTAATACTGCGGAGATTAATATTGATGATTCCGAAAAAATAGCAACTGTTTCTTATACATTCCCCATGATTCCGGAAAAAACGTGCAATCATATTTGGGCTTCCGGCGTCGTGACGAAGGAATCGACCTGCAGCGAGGAAGGTTCAATTCTTTATACCTGCGTCGAGTGCGGAGATACAAAGGTTGATGCGATCCCGATTGATCCCTTGAACCACGGCGACAATACCACACATATCGAAAACGCGGAGGACGTCTCCTGCACAGGAAACGGCTATACCGGCGACATAATCTGCGACGGCTGCTATAAAATTGTGGCCGTCGGCACCGTCATAGCAGCGGGACATTCGTGGGACTCCGGCGTTGTGACGAAGGAAGCGACCTGTACTGAAGAGGGCGAAACGCTTTATACCTGCATGGAATGCGGCGAGACAATGACGGATACAACTCCAATCGATCTCACGAAACACGGGAATCATGCGACGCATATAGAGAATGGAAGGCAGCCAACCTGCACCGGAGCGGGCTATTCCGGCGATACCGTCTGCGACGGCTGCGGCTGCGTAGTACGAACAGGGACGAAAATTGCGCCGCTCTGTCAACCGACGGGAAAGGAATATGCCGTTGGCGATAAAATCTTATTCGGACAGTATCCGCAACGTGAAGTCACCGACAGGGATATTATTGACGACTTAAACGCCCGCATAACCGAAAAGGATTGGGTGTCGTACGGCTATTATTCCGGAAAAGACAAGCTCAATGGCTCAATGACGTCAGGCGACTGGATGTTGTATTGCGACATAGAGATGAACGGCAAATATTATCGCGGTATAAAAATACTGGCATACAGACCGATTTATACTACAGCTTCGACGTCTGAAGACGGTCGTGGCAGTCTACAAAAATCCTACGGTTATGAGCTTGATAATATTTACTGGTTTCTATGGGAGCCGCTACAATGGCGGGTTCTAGATCCGTCTTCCGGTCTAGTCATAAGCGAGAAAGAGGTTGATTCACAGCCGTTTACAAATACGATATACGCAGAAAGTGAAGATGCAGATCCTTGGCTAGACGAATATTTCTTCTTCTCGAACGATCCCGAAAGCATGTACAGCGCAAATGATTATGCTACAAGCTCCATTCGAAGATGGCTTCTTGACGACTTTTATAACGCTGCATTCTCTCCAGAAGAACAGGATCTGATCGACGAGACGCAAATCACGATCAGTGAGATATCGTCCTTATCGGATAAAATCTTTCTGCTGTCAACGGACGACCTCCGTAACACGTCATACGGTTTTTCAGCAGAATCATTCGACAGCAGCAGAGCGGCGCAATATACGGATTATGCGAAATCTCAAGGTTTAACGGATGGCACTACTTATAATTATTATTGGCTCAGGACCCCTGGCAAAAATGCTTATAACTATGCGGTTTTCGGCGGTTCTATTTCTTCCGGTTGGATTGACGGAGATTGGCTTAATTACCGGACTGACGGCGGCGTACGCCCCGCATTTCAATTCCGTTCAGGAATTCCTGCAGCGTACAGTCTTGAAATGCACACATGGGACGATGGCGTCGTGACGAAAGAAGCGACCTGCAGAAATAAAGGCAATATACTCTATACCTGCACGACGTGCGGCGAGACGATTATAGACCTAATCCCGGTTAATCCTGACAACCACGGCGACTACGCGACGCATATCGAAGACGCGATGACCGCAACTTGCACGATAGACGGCTATACAGGCGACGTGAGATGCAACGGATGCTATAAAATTGTGACCGTCGGCACCGTCATAGCAGCGGGACATTCGTGGGACTCCGGCGTCGTGACGAAGGAAGCGACCTGCAAGGCAAAGGGAACAAAGCTTTTCACCTGTACCGCCTGCGGCGAGACGAAGACCGTGTCCATCGCGAAGGATCCGAACAACCACGCCTCCTACGGCACGGTCGTGAAGAACGCTGTTGACGCGGGCTGCGAGACGGAAGGCTACACGGGCGACGTCTGCTGCAAGGGCTGCGGCGCGGTGCTCACAAAGGGTGAAACGGTCCCCGCGGCCGGGAACGTCGACGCCGACGGCGACGGGGCCTGCGACGACTGCGGCGCGGACGTGCGGGAGAACATCTGCCCCTGCGGGAAAGACCATACAGGCCCGTTCGCAGGACTGGTGATATTCTTCCATAAGATCATTTATTTCTTCAAGAATCTGTTCAAATAATCTCTGCAGGCAGGGAAAAACGAACCTGATATTGAAAGGGTGATTTATAAATGAAAAAAACATTGGCGATCCTATTGGCGCTCGTCCTGACGCTGGGCATGGCGGTCCCGGCGCTGGCGGAGACCCCGACGCTGTATGCCTACGTTTTCGTAGACGAAAACACACATGAGACTGCGGAAGAGATCCCGATCGGATCGACGTTCGCGCTGTCGCTGGACGTTCAACCGTACGAAAGCGGCCTGCAGTCAGAGTACTGGACTCTCGTTTCTCTTGTGAAAACGGACGGCGCAGCAGAGTATGCCCTTTATGAAGACGGCGAGACCTTCCTGGACGGTGTCGCAGATCCGGATGAAGGTCCCGGATGGATGCAGGGATTTTCAAGCGACAGCTTTTCTCCGGGCGAGTACCGTGTGCGGATCAAGGCAGGAGAATATACGATGGACAGCGAGAATACCGTTGAAGTCACGGGGGAGCCGGTTGAGAAAACCTATTCCGTCGGCGATATCATTTCCTTCGGCGGCTACCCGCAGACCCGGGTGACGGACGAAGAGACTGTCGCCGCATTGGAAGAGCTGCCGAAATGCTGGCGGAGCTACGGTTACTACTCCGGTACAGGAGAAAAATATGACGGCAATATGCAGCCCGGCGACTGGATGCGGTACGCGGACGTTCTTTATAACGGGATAAAATACCGCGCTGTGACTTTTGACACCTACAGACCGACGTGTACCGGTTTCCAGACAGACCTATCGATTGAGAATACATTTCAGGCGGAAAACGGTTACACCTGCGGAAACACCTATTATTTTAAATGGGAACCGCTGCAGTGGCGAGTGCTTGACCCGACAAAGGGGCTTGTAATGAGCGAAAGCATTATCGACGCACAGGAATTTCAGAATACGGCTTATTATGCAGACAGCCGGTACTGGCAGGATATGACGCAGTCAACAAGCGTATCTATTTATAAAGACAGCTCGATTCGCAGCTGGCTGATCAACGATTTTTACAACACCGCATTTTCGTCGGAAGAGCAGTCTCTGATCGGGGAGACGGATTTGCGCGACAGCATTATTATTTCAACTTCATCGAAGGATAAGGTTCTCCTGCTCGGCGAAAAAGATGTATTGAACGAGAACTACGGCTTCAGTTCAAACACATGGATGGATGAGTCCCCGGAGGATCCCGCCAGATACGCAAAAGGCACGGATTATGCAAAATGTCAAGGTTTAAGCGTGTCGACGTCACCTGCGGAAACCGGAAACTCTTCCTGGTGGCTGCGCATATCGAGTACAGTGTTATATTTTCTTCCCGGACTCTATGGCATTCAATTCGTTGACGAAAGCGGAGTCGTTTACGATGTGATGAACGAGGCAATGTTGGACAATATTACTGCGTCCGTACAGATGGCAGGTATTTGTAATTCCGGTTTGGGCGTTCGACCGGCGTTTCAGTTCTTATCGGGCATTATGGAAACTTCCAATCCTGTCGGCGGGTCGGACGACGTCGGTCACGTCTGGGACTCCGGCGTCGTAACGAAAGAGGCGACCTGCGCGGAAGAGGGCGAAGCGCTTTACACCTGCGCCGAGTGCGGCGAGACGAAGACGGAGCCGATCCCGGTCGATCCCGACGCCCACGACTGGAGCGCATGGATCGATCAGTGGACCGACGGGCATATCAAAGTGTGTCGGAACGACGAGTCCCACATCATCCGGGAAAGTCATACATGGACGACCTATGAACTTATAAAAGCGACCTGTACCTCAACCGGCATTCTGCAAAAATACTGCGTGATTTGTACTGGTCCATGCGGCTCTTCCACGATCCCGGTCGATCCCTCGAACCACGGCGACAACACGACGCACGTCGAAAACGCGAAAGAAGCGACCTGCGCTGAGGCGGGCTATACCGGCGACATGATCTGCGACGGCTGCGGCGAGATCGCAGCAAAGGGCGAGACCGTCCCGAAGCTCGCGCACAGCTGGGACGCCGGCGTTGTGACGAAGGCCGCGACCTGCAAGGCGAAGGGAACGAAGCTTTTCACCTGCACTGAGTGCGGCGCGACGAAAACCGAGCCGATCGCGAAGGACCCGAACAACCACGCCTCCTACGGTACGGTCGTGAAGAACGCGGCGGAAGCGACCTGCGAGGCGGACGGCTATACCGGCGACGTCTGCTGCAAGGGCTGCGGCGCGGTGCTCACAAAGGGCGAAACGATCCCTGCCGTGACCGATTCCACGGATCCCACCGATCCCACCGATCCCGCCGATCCGACCGATCCGACTGATCCTGCGGTCCCGTCCGGCAGCGAGCCTGCGGAGGGCGTCTGTCCATTCTGCGGAATGGTTCATCCCGATACGCTCAGCGGCAGGATCACCTATATCATCCACTGCCTTGCCTATCTTCTGCAATTCCTCGCCTCGTTTTTCAGCGGCACCGCCCGGGCGTAACGCCGGACGGATCCGGCAGTCAACAGTTTGTAAAGAAACCGATTTTCTTTAACATAAACGAAACAAATCATCTTCGGAGGTTGCGTATGAAATCTATTTTGAAAAAAACGATATCTTTCCTGCTTTGCTTCGTCCTTCTAACGGGGATCGTTCCCGCCGGGCTGCTGCCCGGCCTTGACCTTGGGATCACCGCCGACGCCGCAGGGATCAGCGGTTATTCCGCCGGCGCCGCCGCGCAGTGGGCGATTTCCCATCTGGACGAAATCGATTCGATCCTTCTCGGCACGAACTATTGGTACGAAGGCGGCGACTGCGCGAACTTCGTCTCCCAGTGCCTGTATATGGGCGGAATGGATATGGACGGTTACTGGCATACCAGCGGTTATCTTGCCCATTGGGCAGAACCGTACGGTCAGAACTACGCCGGTTCCTTTATCCGCTGCCAGCAGCTTTACAATTATCTTGTAAAAATGGGGGCGCAGGTGATCCGCAACCCCTCCGCCTCGCAGGTTTCCGTCGGCGACGTTATCCTTTACAGCGCCGACGGTGCGAGCAGAATGACCCATTCCGCGATCGTCATCGACGTCAAGAACGGAACTCCCGTGGTCGCGGCCCATTCGGTGAACAAGATCAAATACCGTTCCGACCGCGATAAAAAGGAATGGCATCTCGGCTTCCGCGCGGACAGGACCTATCTTATGAAGCTTTACGGCGCGACCTGCGTCAACCAGAAACAGAGAAGCTTTGACGTTTATACCGCGCGCGGCGGCGACCTTAAGTTGTACTCTTCAACGAATACGTCCTCCGGCTATCTGACGGCATACCTTGCAGGCGAATATACCCACGTATACCGCACTGTCAGCGCGAACGGCTATCAGTGGGGCTACACGTTCCGTTACGGCAAGTGGGGATGGATCAAGCTTTCGGGCTTTACGTATCAGCGGCATATTGACAGCGTGAAGGTGAATCACATTTTCGGTTCCTGGATCACCGTCCGGGCGGCGACCTGTCAGCGCGACGGGCTTGAACGGCGCACCTGCACCCGCTGCGGCTATGCCGAAGAGCGTACAACGACCTGCGACCACGTAACGCTTGTTCATGCGAGCTGCACTACGCCGGGCTATTGCAGCGTCTGCGGGATCCAGACCGAGGAACCGCTCGGCCACGCCTTCGGCGCCGATGCGGACCGCACAGTCGCTCCGACCTGCACCGAAGAGGGGTTGAACGCAAATACCTGCGCTCGCTGCGGAGCAACGGACGATCATGCGGTCCCGGCGCTGGGCCACGATTACGCCGCAACGCCGACGGCCCCGACCTGCGTGCAGGACGGCATCTCGACGAT
>JAFRTA010000223.1 GCA_017427315.1 Clostridia bacterium | reverse complement strand
AGCCTGCGGGAGAAGAAGATATGGAAAAGCTTTCCGCCGTGGCGGACGTCGGCGCTCTTTCGGGAGAGAGCGTCGACAATTTTTATATCGTGAACGCCGCTTTGCTCGAGAGCGCGAAGAGCGGCAACATCACGAGCATCAAAGAGGTGCGCAGTATCATCTGCGACGACGCGGCGCTGATCCATAAACTGGAGCTTGACAACGAAAAACTGGCGATGGAGAAGAAGAAAAACGAATCCGTCGCGACGGACGAGCCGCCATACAGAGGGCTGCCCGCCGACTGCGTTGCGCCCGCTTTCGCCGCGGCGCTGTTCGACATGGAAGAACACGCCCACACCGAATACGTGTTCACGGGCGGCAGAGGCAGCGGAAAATCCACATTCGTCAGTCTGGCGATCGTCGACAGGCTGATGCGCGACCCGACGCTGCACGCGCTGGCGATGCGGCAGGTTGGGGCGACGCTGCGTACCTCGGTTTACCAGCAGATTCTGTGGGCGATCGAAAAACTCGGTCTGCAGAACGAATTCAGGTGCACGGTGAGCCCGCTGCAGATCACGCGGATCGCGACCGGGCAGAAAATCTGGTTCCGCGGGGCGGACGACCCGGGCAAAATCAAATCGATCAAGGTGCCGTTCGGGTGGATCGGCGTGCTCTGGTTTGAGGAGCTCGACCAGTTTGCCGGAGCGGAGGCGGTGCGCAAGATCGAACAGAGCGTGATCCGCGGCGGGGAAGAAGCGTATATTTTTAAATCCTTCAACCCGCCGCGCTCGGCGGTGAACTGGGCGAATAAATACGTGCGGACGCCGAAGCCGGAGCGGTTTTTGAGCAGCAGCACCTATCTCGACGTTCCGCGGTGCTGGCTCGGAAAAAGCTTTCTGGACGAGGCGGCGTTCCTCAAGCAGATGAATCCGGACGCATACGATAACGAGTATCTGGGGCTTGCCAACGGCAGCGGCGGCAGCGTTTTCGGCAACCTCGTCCTGCGGGAAATTACCGAGGAGGAAATCGCATCGTTCGACCGCGCTTACTGCGGCGTGGACTGGGGCTGGTATCCGGACCCCTTCGCCTACAGCCGCGTATATTACGATCCCGCGCGGCTGACGCTGTACGTTTACGACGAGCTGCGGTGCCTGAAAAAGTCCAACCGCGAAACGGCGCAGATGCTCAAACGGGAGCATTGCGTTTCCCCGGAGCAGGTCGTGTTCTGCGACAGCGCGGAGCCGAAATCCGTCAGCGAATACAAGAGCTTCGATATCCGCGCGATCGCGGTGAAAAAGTATCCCGGTTCGGTGGATTATTCGATGAAATGGCTGCAGAGCCTTGCGTGCATCGTAATCGACCCGAAGCGCTGTCCCGCGGCTGCGGAGGAGTTTTCGGGCTACGAGTACGACCGGGACAAAAACGGGGATATCCTTTCCGGTTATCCGGACCGGAATAACCACAGCATCGATTCGGTGCGTTACGCGCTGGACCGCGTCATTGCGGGAAGTAAGATTGAGGTGCTGAAATAAATTCTGCTTCATGCGCGCAGCGCATGAAGCAGAATTTACAGGTTCAAGGTTTAAGGGACCTTACCGCTGCGCACAGCGTAAAGGTTTTTCTTCTTTCACCTTACACCTAAATTCTGATTTCGCTCCGCTGAATCAGAATTTGATTACAAGGAGGCTGACAATGAACGCAGACGAAGCAAGACTTCTGATTAAAAAGTATACGCCGGGGATTTCGCCCGTGATCCTGCGGGAGATGACGGCGCAGCGCTATTACGAGATGCAGAACGATATTCTGTACCGCCGGGAGCAGGAGGACCGGGATCGTGTTCCGCTGCGGACGGCGGATAACCGCGTGCCGAGCGCGTATTTCCCGCTGCTGATCGACCAGAAGGCGGCGTATATGTTCTCTTATCCGCCGCTGTTCGATACGGGATACCCGGAAACGAACGAGAAACTGACCGAAACGCTCGGCGAAGGCTTCGCCCGCGTCTGCAAACGGTTATGCAAGGCGGCGTCGTTCGCGGGCGTCGCGTGGATGCATTATTGGGCGGACGGCGGCAGTTTCCGTTTTACCGTGATCGCGGGCTCGCAGATCGCGCCGGTTTACGACGAGACGGGAGATGAGCTTCTTTATGTGATCCGTATGTATGAAAAGGAACGGGAAACCGGCGGGCGGCGCATTGTTTATGAGGTTTGGGATGCGGAAACCTGCGTCCGCTTCTCCCGCCCCGTGAGCGACGCGGGGCTTTCCGCGCTTGTCGCGGAGCCGATGTATTCCTCCGCCGACGGCGACGCGCCGAACGAATACCGTCACGCTTTCGGCAGACCGCCGTTCATTCCGTTTCCGAATAACGATCGACGGGCGGACGACCTTTCGCGCGTAAAAGGCCTGATTGACACCTACGACAAGACTTATAACGGCTTTGCCAACGATCTGGAGGATATCCAGCAGGTCGTTATGGTCCTGACCGGTTACAGCGGAACGGATCTTGCGGGCTTCCTCGAAAACCTGAAGAAGTATAAAACGGTCAAGATCGACGACGGCGAAGGCGGCGTGAGCACGCTCAACATCGATATCCCCGTCGAGGCGCGCGAGAAAATGCTGGAGCTGACCGAGAAGGCGATCTTCACGCAGGGGCAGGGCGTGAATCCCGATCCGCAGAAATTCGGCAACGCCTCCGGAGTGGCGCTGAAATTTCTGTATTCCCTGCTGGAGCTGAAGGCCGGGGATATGCAGACGGAGTTTTCCGCCGGTTTCGCGTTTCTCGCACGGGAGATCTGCCGGTTTTATTCGCTGCCGTGCTCCGGCCTGATCGAACAGACGTGGACGCGCAACTGCGTGCGCAACGATGAGGAGCTCGCAGATATCGCGGTCAAGAGCCGCGACCTGATTTCCCGGCAGACGCTGCTGCGGAATCATCCGTTCGTCGAAAACGCCGAGGCGGAGATGAGACGGCTCTCGTCCGGCGGATAAAATGAGGAAAGGAGGGAAGAAAATGGATCCGTTTT
>JAFRTA010000222.1 GCA_017427315.1 Clostridia bacterium | reverse complement strand
TGCACGCCGTTTTCGTCGGTCGTAAGGCCCGCGCCGTCCGATCCGTCGTCGGTATAATATCCCTGCATGATCGTCGGGCCGGCGATCACGATCTCGCCGATCTCGCCCTGGGGCAGAGGCTTGCAGTCCTCGTCCCAGATATCCATGATCACTCCCTCGATCGGCAGACCGATGGAATTGGGCTTATATTTGTCGTTCGTGCAGGTGCAGCAGACGGAGCCGACCTCGGTCAGGCCGTAGCCCTGGCGGAGCCTGCCCATCGCGCCCCATTTTTCGAGATACTCGTTGAACTCGTCGAGCCATACCTGAGGCGCGTCGTCGCCGCCGCAGAACGCAAGGTGCAGGTTGCCGAGACACTTGTTGTCGAATTTTTTGTCGTCCATCAGCTTCTTGAACATCACGGGGATGCCCACGATGCCGATCACGCGGTTCTGCCGCATCAGGCGGTTGAACATCTTCGCGTCGAACTGCATCATCGGGATCAGGCGCGCGCCGTTGCACATGGCCATGTGCATTGCGACCGAAAGCCCGAAGCAGTGGAACAGCGGCAGCACGATAACTTCGGCGTCAATGCCGGGCTGATAGATGCGGTCGAGCTTCGACATGCGGTAAACGATCTCGTTGATCGCGCGGGAGGAGAGCTTGATGGTCTTGCTCTTGCCCGTGGTGCCGCCGCCGTTGAGATAGACCGCGGTCTTGTCGCAGTCGCAGTGATCCTTGACGCGCGACTTGGCAAAACGTTTGACCGCCGCGAGGTATTCCTCGCGCTTATTGATGTCGGGAAACGCCTTTTTGAGTATTTTTTCGCCCGCGCCGATGCCGCACTTCGCAAAAATATTCGCGTAGTCGGAGCTGTGGCAGACGAGGATCGGCAGGTTCAGAGAATTGAGCATGCCGGTGTATTTCTTCGCCAGCACGTCCAGCACCATCACGCCCTTGGAATGAAGCTGGGTGATGGTCTCGCTCACCACGTCGGGCGGCAGCAGGGGATGGATGAAATTGATGATCACGCCGATCTTGTTCAGCGCGTAGAACGCGACGATGCTCTGCACCGTCGTGGGCATGAAGACCGAATACACGTCGCCGGGCTGCAGCCCGAGCTCGATGCGGAAATATCCCGCGAGCGCGTCCATGTCCGCGATGATCTTCGTGTTGGAAAACCATTTGCCGAAATGCTGCTGACAGTAGTATTCGCCGTATTCCTCTGTACATGCTTTATAATAGGCGTAGCAGCTCATATTTCCGGGTTCGACCATAAAACATTCACCTTCAAAAAACAAAAAATGAACAATATTTGTATGGCTCGTTAACAAATGATTCATACAAATATTGTATTGTCACATCAATTATAACAAAATTCCGACAGAAAACATCGTCCGAAATACATCATTTTCGGACTATTCACGTTTTTGTCCGTTATTTGTCTCCGAGTCGGTTTTTGTGTTGCGTTTTGTGTTTTGTGTTTTGCGTGCTGCGTGTTGTGCTGATCGTGTGCCCGACCGGGCCACGCGGCAAAGCCGCTGATCTCACGACGCAACGTCCGTCATCTCAAACACAAGCTCCCCGCCCTCGAGCAGCTGCGCGTGGGTGAGGTACGGCGAGGCGAGCGGTGCGCCGTTGAACGTCACGGAAGCGACATAAACGTTTTTGCCGCTCTGGTTGTTCGCGGTGATCTTCAGCGTATTCCCGTTCGGCAGCGTGAGCGTCGCGCCGTCCACGCAGGGCGAGCCGATCCAGTAGCGGTCCGTGCCCGCGATCGGGTAGAAGCCGAGCGCCGAGAACACGTACCAGCTGCTCAACGTCCCGCCGTCGTCGTTGCCGTCGAGCCCGTCGGAGTCGGTCGAGAAGCGGTTTTTCAGCGTCCAGCGCACCCATTTCTGCGTCAGGTCCGGCCGTCCCGCGTCGTTGAACAGATAGGGCGTGTGAATGTCGTGCTGGTTGCCGATCCAATAGCCGGAGCCCGGGTCGATCCCCGCGCGCGCCGGCGAAGCGTCCTCCATGAATTTTTCCAGCTCGCTGACAAAATACTCTTTGGAACCGAAAAGCGTTATCATGCCGTCAACGTCGTGGACCGCGCTCCAGCGCCACTGCCGCGCGCTGCCTTCGCAGTAGGCGCGGAAGGCCTTCGTGCCGAGCACGTCGTCGATGAACGAGGTCAGATACGGGCGGATCGCGGCGAAGCTCCCGTCGCTGTTGCGCGGGCGGAAATACTTCGTTTCTTCATCCCAGAGATTTTTGTAATTCTGCGCGCGCGAGGCGTACTTTTCCGCGTCATCCGCATGACCGAGCGCTTCGGCAAGCGCGGCGGTCGCCGCGTCCTCCCATGCGTATTCGAGCGTTTTCGAGACCGAATAGCGCTCGACAAGGTCGTCGGGCAGGTAGCCGTATTCGTTATAGAGCGCGGCCTCGTCTCTGCCGGCGTCCTCGCCCTCGGCGGAGGCTTTCATATAAGACAGGGCTTTTTCCGCGTCGAAGGAAAGCCCCTTGAGATAACTCTCCGTCAGAACGATGTTCGCCGGGTTGCCGAACATGGAGCCGGAATAGCCGGAGCCCATGGGCCAGCGGGGCAGACGCCCGCCCTGATCCGCCATCTGCAGAAGACTTTCGACGCTGTCGGTCTGTACGTCCGGCGCGATTAGCGTATAGAGCGCGTGGGCGTTGCGGCAGGTGTCCCAGAGGGAGAGGTCCGTGCGGTAAGTGAAGCCCTCGGCGGTGTGCGTCTCCCCGTCGAAGCCGCGGTATTCGCCGTTCGCGTCGGTGAAATCCGTGGGCATCAGCATCGCGTGATACAGCGCGGTGTAGAAAACCTCTTTCGTTTCGCCGTCCGCGTCGATCTCGATCGCGGAAAGACGGTCCGCCCAAAGCGCCGAGGCGGCGTCGCGCACCGCGTCGAAGTCCGCGTCCCCGACCTCGGAAGCGAGGTTCTCTTTCGCGTTTTCGGGACTTACGAAGCTGATCGCCGCGCGCAGGGAGACGGATTCGTTTTTGCGGGGACCGAAGTTCAGAAGAACGCCCGCTTCCTCGCCTGCCGCCGACGTGCCGCCGGGAACGTCGCCCCCGGCGGTGTGCGCCGTCACGCCGACCGTGTCTGCGTCCCATTCGGCATAAAGATATACCGGCAGACCGCCGTACCGGTCCGAAAACGTGCCGGTCATCGTGACGGACGCGGTGAGACAGCGCGCTTCGGGGTCGACCTCGACCGAAGCATCCCGCGCGCCGCCCTCGCTGATGCAGGAGGCGGCGTCGAGCCAGAGCTTCGCGTCCTTTGATGTGGTGAAGGTGTAGCGCTGCACGCCGGCGTGCGACGTCGCGGTCATTTCGCAGAGCGCCGCCGCGCCGGGCAGATAGACCGCGTAGTATCCGGGCGCAGCAGTCTCGCTTTTATGTGAAAACGCGGGCGCGCCGGGCTTCGCCGAAAGTGATTTCCCGACCGCGGGCGTCACGCGGAACATCCCGTAATCCCGCGCGCCGGTCCCCGAGAGCCGCGACAGGCTGAACCCGCGGATATGCCGGTGCTCGTAATAATAACCCGAGGTGTTGGTCTTGACCTTTGCGATCCCGCCGACGGCGCAGGTGTCGGGTCCCAGCCGCACCGCGCCGAAGGGGACCTGCGCGGCGGGGGAGAGCATACCGCACATCCACGGGATGCCGCCCGTGCCGACAAAGGCGTTCACATACTTTGCGCTGCCTTCGGCGGCGGGTTCGGGCAGGTCGACGCTGACGCTGCCGCCCGCGAACAGGCTCGCGAACAGAAGTTCAAAGGCGATGATGAGCGAAAGACAAAAACGGAGAATGCGGAGCATGTCGGAACCCTCCTTGCGTTTTGCGTGCTGTGTTTTGCGTGTTGTTACACTTTTACTATATCATTATTGTGTTTCGACTTCAATATGAGAAAAACGATTTATAAAAATATTGCAGAAAAATCTTTATTTAAGATCCTGCCCGTGATATAATGAAGTCGGAGATTATGACGAGAAAGAAGATTTGTTTATGGATCGAAAACGTTTTTCGTTCGTATTGCTTTGCGCGGCGCTCTGCGCGCTGATGTGCCTGCCGTGTTTGTGTCCCGCGTTCGCCGCCGCCGCAGACGCGCCGGAATTCGAGGCGCTGTCCTATCCCGACGAGGCGCTGACGGACTTCCGCGAAGAGATGACGGACAGGGTCTCGTCCGACGCAGACTATTTTGCCAACCGGGGCTTCCCCGAAGAAACGGGGCTTTATCGCTCGCCGTACTGGCGCTGCGCCGCGGCGGACCGGACCGTGCCCGTCTACGCCGCGATGAGCTACGATTATGTGCTTGACAAGGGCGTTCTGCAATCCTTCGCGTACCTGTTTGTGAAACGGTTCGGCGCGGGGCTCCCGCTGACGCTGACCTTTTCGGCGCCGGTGAAAGACGCGGTCGTCCTGCCGCGCTCGCTCGGGACGGACTGCGCGGTGAACGGCGATACCGTATCGCTGACCGTCGCGGCGTGCGGCTGTTACACCGTGCTGGTGAACGGCGATTCGCAGCAGACCGCTTTTACGCTGTTCGTGCGCGAATGGGAGGATGAGGACGCCGCGGTCGCCGCGTATTTCGCGGAATACGGCGAGGAGAACGTCGTCGTGTGCCCGAAGGGCGTTTATGAGCTCGAAACGGTCGATACCTCGGCGAGCGTCTATTACTGCTGCCGCGGCTCGTACATCGCCGCGCGCCACGTTTACGATCTGCGCAGCGACGAGGAGCGGGACGCCATGCCGCCGCGCAGCTCGTTCCTCGGTTTTTACAACCGGGATAATATCATTATGGACGGCTTCGGGACCTTCGACTTCACGAAGACCGACCGCATGGAGAATCGGCCGTTCGAGATGAGCGGCTGCCGGGACTGCTCGGTCTCGGGGATGCTGTTCCTCGACCCCGGCACATGGACCGTCACCCTGCACAACTGCAAAAATGTTGAGCTCGGCGATATCGCCGTGATCGGCTACCGTACCAACAGCGACGCGATCAACGTGTGCTGCAGCGAGGACGTGACGGTGCGGGACTGCTTCGCCCGCAACGGCGATGACTGCTATTCCGTCAAGACCACGGTCGCGGGGCTTCCCGCGGCGCGGATCCGCTTCGAGAACTGCGTCGCGTGGAGCAACAAGGCGCGGTGCTTCGGCATCACGGGCGAGGCGGAGGCGCCGATCTCCGACGTGACGTTCGCGGACAGCGCGGTCATCTGCCGCAACGCGACATGGGACAACGACCGCGTTTCGTCCCTCGCGGTGGCGGTGGAGACCGGCGGCGCGGCGATCGACAGCGTAACGTTCGAGAATATCGAGATCCGTGAGGACGCGGGCCGTCCGGTCAACGTGCTGGTCTATGACAACGGGCTGAAAAACTGCTCCGTGAAAGGCGTCGTGTTCCGCAATATCGACTGCGCCCGGGGCGGCGAGCCCTCGCGCATCGCCGCGAAGCGGACGCTTTCGTTTGTCGAGAAGCTGCGGTGTTTCTTCTATCGCTTTTTCTCGATGATTCTCGGCGGAAAAGCGGGGGAGCGGTACGCGAAGCTCGTGCCGAACGGAAACAAAATTGAGGCGACGTTCGAAAACGTCACGGTGAACGGCGAAAAGCTGACGCGCGCCAACGCCGGGAAATATGTCAAAACGTCCGGGTGCGAGAGGGTTTCGTATCGGTGAATGCCGATTGAGAATAACGGGGACGGATTCTTCGTCCGTCCGGCGCGCATGATCGGCGTCGGCCGCGGCGTAGGCGCGTTCTGATTTTTCCCTTATAAAAAACGCCCTGTTGTTACCTTATATAAAAACACGACC
>JAFRTA010000221.1 GCA_017427315.1 Clostridia bacterium | reverse complement strand
GCGGTGTTCGAAATATTCGCAAAACTGACTGCCCTGCTGAAGGGTACCAGCAGCCGTGAGGTTTTGGAAAAATGGGAAGGGATCCTCGGCATGGGTGAAGAGTGATCCGGCAATTCCCGCGTAAACAACATTTTCGAAATTCAAAGGAGAAAACGTATTATGAACAGTTCCGTTATGACGTTTATCAACGGCTTTCTTTCAAAATTTCTTTCGGTGCTGATGTCGGTTCTGCTCTCTCTCGGTGTTCTCGGCGTCGAGAAGCGCGGCGACGGCGACGAACCGGCGGATCCGTCGAAGCCGTACGTGTTCGAGACGGAGGACGAGTATTATCTCTATTACGACCGCTGTCTCTGGTATGACCTGTCCGGAACGGAGCCCTTCACGGGATTCGATCCCGACGACGAAGACGACGGGGACGAAGACGAAACCGACGACGAGTACGACCCGGATTGGCTTGACGATTTGTTCGAAGACGTCGAGCCTGTTCTCGAAAAGGAGATCAATTACGAGGGCTTCCGCGTCTGCCTCTGCAAAAACGGCACCGCCGCGATCACCGGCATCACGAAAGCCGCACGCACGATGCGATTCCCTTCCTCGGTCGAGGGGTATCCCGTTGTCGCGATCACGAACCCCTATTACGGCGAGTTTGAAGACTGCCTGACCTTCTGCACGAGCATTATCATTCCGAATTCGGTGGAATATATCGGTGTGGGGGTATTCGACAGATCGAATTTCCTGCAGAATATCGACTTCGGCGACCGGGTGCGGTTTCTCGACGGTCCCTGTGATTCCTGCCGGACGCTCAAGAGTGTGAAGATCCCCGGCAGCGTCGAAAGCGTCCGTGCATTTGACGATAGCCCAGCGCTCAAGGAATTGGAGATCTGCCGCGGCGTGAAAACCGTCGGCGGGTTCAACGTCTGCACGGCACTCGAGACCGTCCGTCTGCCGGATACGGTCGAGACGATCTGTCTCTCCACGTTTTGCGACTGCAGCGCACTCAAGGACGTCTATATCCCCGCTTCCGTCTCTTTGATCGAAGGATATGTGCTGTCCGGCTGCAGCGACAAGCTGACAGTCCACGGCGTCGCGGGCTCTTACGCCGAAGCCTGGGCGGCGGAGCACGGCTGCCGTTTCGTCGCGGACGATTGATCCCGCGTCTTCCATGCGCGGCGCATTCTTCCTGCGGGACCGTGCGGGGTCGTGATCCGTTATAAAAAGCGCTGCGGCGCGCATCCGAACGGATGCGCGCCGTTTATTGCTCTTTTGTTTGCGGATCGGAAGCGCGTTCTTCAGAACGGCAGCACGCCGAGGTCCGAAAGCAATATCTTGAGCCCCAGCAATATCAGGATGACGCCGCCCGCGAGCTCGGCTTTTTTCTTGTACTTGACGCCGAACACGTTGCCGATCTTTACGCCCGCAGCCGAAAGAAGAAACGTCGTGCAGCCGATCAGCGCGACGGCGATCCAGATGTTCGTGCCCTCCTCGCAGGACATGGAGATCCCGGCGGCGAGGGCGTCGATGCTCGTTGCGAGGGCGAGCAGCAGCATTTTCCCGAAGGCGAGCGACGCGTCGGCGGGTTCTTCTTTTTTCGAGAACGCCTCCCGGATCATCGACGCGCCGATGATCGCCAGCAGGACGAACGCGACCCAGTGGTCGACGGCGGTGATCATATCATGGAAGCCCGCGCCGAGGAAATAGCCGCCCAGGGGCATCAGCGCCTGGAACAGACCGAACCAGAGCCCGACGATCAGCATTTTCTTCCATGACAGTTTTTTCGTCGCCAGGCCCTTGCACATGGCGACGGCGAACGCGTCCATGGAAAGCCCCACGGCGAGGATCAGCAATTCGACAATACTCAAAACGATTCATCTCCCGAAATTGTTTTCCATACGGTACAGTATATGGATATGCGCAAATCCGTCAAATCTTCATTTCACATCAAAACGTGCTTGCAAATATGAAAAGTTATGTTATACTGAAATAGAATGAAATACGGACGGGTGAAAATATGTCGGATAAGCTTTGGACAGTCCTGCGCTGCGCAATCGTTGTCGCCGCGCTGATCGCCGCGGGCGCGGTCTTTCTGATCTTCGGATACAAATACGGTGTCGGCAAGCCGACGACCATGCAGATCATCCTCTCGATCGCCTACGCCGGCGTGACCGGCCTCGGCGCGCTGGGACTCGGCATTTCGAGAAAATCCGGCTTCGTGTTCGGCATGCTGATCGCGGCGGTCATCGCGTTCCCGGCGCTCCCGTTCTCCGGGATCGTATTAAGCCCGCTGTTTGCGTTCATGAGCGCGCTGGACGCGGGAAAATACGCGGTGTATATCCTGTACGAGGGCGCGTTCTTCCTGCTGTACGGGCTCGGGATCGTCGTGCGCATCGTGATCGACAGGCTCGTGAAGGACGGTATGCTCGGCGTCGGGACCGGCAGAAGATAAGCGACGGGATAAAAAACAAAGAGACGCATTTTCACATGTCCCGATCCGCCGCGGCGGATTAGGACTTTTTCTTTCTGTCTTTTACCGGCGTTTTCGTGCCGTCGGGATTCACGATATAGGTGTTGTCAAGCTCCGCTCTCAACGAGCGGCGGAACGCGGCGACGTATTCCCCGCGCAGCTTTTTCTGCTCCTCTTTTTCCGCGGGCGTCAGTCCTTCGGCCTTCGATTTGCGGGCGAGCTCGTTGATCCGTTTGATTTTCGTCTCGGTGATCATGCGTCGGACTCCTTTGAAAAATGCGTGAAAACATTATAGCAAAACAAGCGGACGTTGTCAATTCCGTGCGCGGACAGAGCTGTTTTTCCGACCGAGCGGCAGGGACGGCGCGCCGCCTTATATTTTTCCGTCCCACTCGCCGCGGAACCGATCGAGGAATTCCCGCATGAACGCTTCCCGCTCCCGCGCGAGCTCCCGTGCCGTTTCCGTATTCATCATCCCGCGCAGAAGGAACAGCTTTTCGTAAAAATGGTTCACCGTCGTCGAACGGCTCCGGCGGTATTCCTTCGCGGTCATGTTCTCTCGGGGCGGGCGCTCCGGGTCGTACATCACGCGGCCGTGCGCGCCGCCGTAGGCGAACGCGCGGGCGACGCCGACGGCGCCGATCGCGTCAAGGCGGTCGGCGTCCTGCACGCATTTGCCCTCGAGCGTCGCGGGCGTCACGGAATCTTTGCCGGCAAACGAGACCTCGCCGATGATTTCGAGGATCAGCGCGGTCCTCTCTTCCGGAACGCCGTGCTCCCGCAGGAAGCCCGCGGCGCGGGTCCTGCCCGCGCACGTTTCGGGGGAGAGCTTGTAATCGTCGACGTCGTGCAGCGCCGCCGCGAGAAGGACGGTCCCGAGATCCGCCCCCTCCGCTGCGGCGATCCGTTCCGCGAGCCGGACGACGCGCAGCGTGTGATCATAATCATGCCCGCCGAAATCGTTTTTGAATACCTGTTTCGCGAAATCCAGCGCATCTTCGGTGATGGGATCGTTCATTGCAGTTCCGTCCTTTCTTCGTTTGCCGGGACCGATCCCCGCATTCCGCGGGCGTATCGGTCCTTTTATTATATCAAAAACCGCGGCTGTCGTCAAACCGTCGATAAAAGTCCCGATTTGTGGACAGATAACGCGCTATACTGTATCCGTACTTCACGGGAAGTCATTTCCGTAAAGAAAGGAAGAGTATGATGAGCTTTTCGATCCATTCGACCGAGGAGGTCCGCATCTGCGGCGCCTGCGGCGGGACCCGCGCCGCGGCGCGGGCGCTGGAAAAATATCTGCGGCAGTTCGACCGCCTCGACGGCATTCAGCGCGGCTCGGTCCGGCTGCGCCTTGCGGCGGACGACAGGGTCCTGCGGACGCGGGCGAAGATCGACCCGCGCCATCCGTACGCGCCGCTTTTGACAAACGATCCGGAGGCCGGCGCGCTGCTGGACCGACTCGACGGCGCGTCCGATATCGAGATGAAGCTGTCTTACGACATCATGCAGACCTGCGAGACGCTTTACGGCGCGGCGTTTTGGGAGCAGGCGCTCCGGAACGGTCCCGTCGAGGGCGTGAGCTGCAGGCTGATGTTCCGCAACGTGGACGACGGGCCCGAGTACTACTGCCTCGGCCTGAGCGGCGACACGGTGGGCCTGGTCCCCTTCGACGCGTCGGAGAAGGACGTCGCCCGCGTGAAGCTGTGGCACACGGACGCGCTTCTCGTGAGCATGGATATCGCTTCGCCGGACGCCGGGATCGGCGTGGATGCGCTGCGCCCGCTTGCGGAGGCGTTCGCCGAAACGTACGGTACGCGGATCGGTTACCTTGCGGAAGACAGTTTCCTGATCTCCGACGGAACGGATCTCCCTGCCGACCGGATCCCCGCGCTGCTCGCCGATCTGCAGCGCCTGATCGATCACGCCGCCGGACGCGGGCTGACACGCCGCGTCGAGGCGTATCTGTACGCAGACGGCGCGTTCGCCCTCGCGCATATTTCCGAGGCCCGGGACGGGAAGATCCGGATCGAGTATTGTAAAATGTAAGCAGAGCTCATTTCCTTTTTGACAAACGGTTCAAAATATGGTAAGCTGAAAAAGAATCAAGATCCCGGAAAAACCGAAAGGAGGACGCGGAACGATGCGCATGCCCGTTCGATTCTCCACGCTCGCCGCATTCCCCGCGGCGGCGCTGCTGATCTGCGGTCTGTCCGGCTGCGAAAAAAAGGAGGAGACCGCATTGCTTCCCAAACCCGAGATCCGCTACGAAGTCCCCGAATGGTACCGCGACGCGAAATTCGGCATTTTCATTCATTACGGCGTGTATTCCGTGCCCGCCTTCGGCGACGAGTGGTACGGGCACTGGATGTATATCCCGAACACGTCCAGCTACGGCAACAGCGACATCTACACGCACCATCTGGAGACCTACGGCGGCGCGAAGAAGATGGGATACAAGGATTTTATCCCCGATTTTCTCGCGGGGATCAAGAAGTGGAGCGCAGGCGGCGGCGCTGCGCAGTGGGCGGAGCTGTTCTCCGCCGCGGGCGCGAAATACGTCGTCCCCGTCGGCATTCACCACGATTCCTTCGCGCTGTATGATTCCGATGTGCAGAAAACTTACAATTCCGTCGCGGGCGCGGGCGTGGATTATCTCGCCGAGCTCCGGCGGGAGGTGACCGCGCGGGATATGAAATTCGGCGTTTCCAACCATTTCGCCGAGAACGACTGGTTCTTCGACGAAGAGGCGGGAAAGGATACGGACCTGACGGATCCGGCGTACGCCGAGCTCTACGGCGTCGGCGGCGGCAAGACGCGCGAGCACGTGGAAAAATGGTTCGCGATCTCGACGGAGATCATCGAAAAATATCGTCCCGACCTGATCTATTATGATTTCGACCTCGGCAACGACGCGTTCAATACCTACGAAGACGCGAACCGCTACCTTATGCTCACAAATTACTACGCGGCGGCCGGGAACCGGGAAGGCTGCGAGGGCGTGGTGTGTAATTACAAATTCGACGCGTTCACGCAGCAGGAGGCGGTGCTCGATAAGGAGCGCGAGGCGCTGGGCGAGATACAGCCGATCCCGTGGCAGTCGGATACCTCCGTCGGCGCGAAGTCGTGGGGCTACGTGACCGACGAGGTCTACCGCACCGGGGAGGAATTCATCGGCGCGCTGATCGACGTCGTCAGCAAGAACGGGAACCTGCTGCTGAACGTCGGCCCCATGGCGGACGGCACGATCCCGCCCGAGAGCCGGAAGATCATGGAAACGATCGGGGCGTGGCTCGGCACGTACGGCGACGCGATCTACGCGACGCGCCCGTGGACGGTCTGCGGCGAGGGCGACGCGCAGAATACCGGCGACAGCTACGTCTATACCGGCAGGGATCTCCGTTTTACAAAGAGCAAGGACGGCGACCGGCTGTATGTTTCCGCGCTCGGCGCGCCCGAAAACGGCAGGCTCGCCGTGAAGACGCTGAACCGCCGCCGCTGGAGTGCGGAAACCGTTGAGAGCATTTGTCTGCTCGACGGCGAAAACCGTATCCCGCTCACATGGACACAGACCGAAGACGCGCTCGAAATCACGCTGCCCGACGGCATTAACGGCGCGTGTGCGGCGGAGATCACGTTCCGCGACGGCGGGATCCCGCCGCTCGCGTCGCCCGCGTCGGACCTGATCGCGGCGGACGGAGAGACGGCGTTCCGTCTGGACTTTTTCGGAGAGGAAGCATACCTGCTCGCGGAGGCGGACGGCGACGGCGCGCTCGCGTTTTTCGCGGACGACCCGGCGGGGGAGCCGTTCTGCAAGCTTTCCGTCCCGTCCGGCGAGGGACGGATCGTCGGCGCAAAAGTAACGCCGCTGCGCGGCGCGCACACGGTCTTTGTCTCGGCGGAGGGGAACGCGGCTCTTTCGCGCTTTACGTTCTGCAAAACAAAATCCGCGACGGATAAGCTCGAGGCGGAGGCGTTCGACCTTTCGCGCGGCAGCGTGCGCGCGGAGCCCTGCTCCGACGGCGGCGAGAATCTCGGTTACGTCGCCGGCGGCGATCTGGTGTGCTATGCCGGCGTGGATTTCGGCGGCGGCTGTACGAAGCTCTCCGTTCGGCTCGCCGGCAGCGGGCAGACCTGCCGCGTCCGGCTCGACGCGCCGGACGGCGAGATCCTGTGCGAACCCGGCGAGGACACCGGCGGCTGGACAACGTACCGCACGTGCGAATATGAGATCCCCGCCGTTTCGGGCGTGCATACGCTGTATATCACCTACGACACCGGTTGGAGCGACCTGAATATCGATTGGTTCGCGTTTTCATAACGCGGGCTTCGGACGGAGCGCGGCGGGTACGGCACGGTTTCACTGCCCATGCTTTTTCAAAGACGGAAACGGCGCGATTATTCGCGCCGTTTTTTTTATCGGACGGCGACGCAAGTCCCGATTTATGGACAAATACGATGCTATACTGTGTTCGGAATTTCACGGAACGTCATTTCCGTTGGAAAAAGAAAGGAGACAGAATCATGGCATCGATGTATTTTACCATTACGGGCACGTGCTACCGCCACGGGAAGGACTTTATGGAAAAGGGGATGCGGGTGCGCCTGGTCAAGGAACCGGACAACGAGCACGATCGCGAGGCGATCCGCGTGGAAATGCCCGGCCTCGGTCTCGTCGGTTACGTGGCGAACAGTACGCACACGGTGCAGGGCGAGAGTATGAGCGCCGGGAGGCTGTACGACAGAATCGGCGATACCGCCGAGGGAGAAATCCTGTATGTGCTT
>JAFRTA010000220.1 GCA_017427315.1 Clostridia bacterium | reverse complement strand
GGGATATTTCGCCCTGCCGAACGCGCTCTGCGCCTGCGTTCCGCCCGCATTCACGCGGCAGACAATCACGCGGGAGGCGTTCATCAGAAGCTCTCTGAGCGGGCGCATCGCAGGCGCGCCCCACTCCTCGCCGAACATCTCGCGAGAGGAACGCAGAAGATCCTCTCCTGTCACGGTTACGAGTTCTCCCTCCGCGCCCCACGAAAGCTCAAGCCCGACTGCAACGACGCCGCGGTCCTGCGCGCCGGCAAAAGCGCTGTTCAGCGAAACGAAATTGATATATGCGCCGGGCATTGTTTTGTTGTATGCGGAAAAGGTTCCGCCGCCGTATGCCATTATACTGTTTCCCCTTTCATAATCAGCCGCTCCATCAACGCGGCGTTTTCATCCCCGCCGTCGCCGCCGAGGGTGAAGTATTTTATTGTAAACGTAAAACGCAGCAGCTCGTCCGTCACCTCAAAGCCGCGGCTGTAACCTCTGGCAATCGCGCCGAAATCCGCTTTTTTCCCATAGCAGCGATATACGCCCTCCGCCGTTTCCACACTGTCGAACAGCGCAAACAGGCGGCGGGAGAGCTCCAGCGCGTTTTCTCTGCGCTGGCCTTCGTCCGGCGGCAGATACTCAATCGTTACGTCGAAAGAATGCAGAAGTCTGCCGCCTATCATCCTCTGTTCGCGCAGAGCGTCCGCAGACAGGAAAAAACACGGCGCCGTAAAGCCCTGTTCGGTCGGCTGCCGAAAAATATCAAAACCGAACGCGTCGGACAGGACGGTGCCGACGGCGGCAAGCACCTCGTTGACGGTTTCCATGCTTACGCCTCCGTTTCCGCGGGCTTGACCGTGATTTCGACGTGGCCGGGGTAATGCTTCGCAAGTCCCGCAGCCTTCATTCGTAAAATCCTGCCGTCCCGCTCGATTTCAAACGCCGAACCCGGCGCGACTTCGGTCCCCGCGGGCAGAAAAACGACCGCGCCGCCCGTAAGATGCGCGGTCCTGTTGTTTTGCTTCGCCGCGGGATAGGTGTCGTAAGAGATCCGGCACGGCACCGCGGCCAGCACGCAGGTCTCCCGGAAATCGCAGACGCCGTCCGCACGGCGGAAGCGTTCCCGGGAATAGATATTGCACCGGTCGGTGAACAGAGACTGAACCGCCTTCTCATAACCGAACAAGCTACCGCCTCCTTAAAACCAGCGCACGCGCCGGTACCGGTTCAGAATCCGGTTGTATCCCTCGAGGATCGCAAGCGCGGCGTCCGCTTCGGCAGCGCCGAAGTCGACCTCGGTGTCGCCGACCTTGACGGACTTGACGTTCGTCGGCGTTCCGCCCCCGTTCGCGCCCGTCCGCGTCAGAAGCGCCGCCGCCATCGACAGCACGATCCGTTCCGGAAAACCGGAAAGATCGCACAGGCCGCAGTAAGCGCGGATATAGTCCTCCGCCGCCGCGGCAGCCTTCTCCGCGTCCGCCTCCGCACAGTCCGCGCCGACGATCCGCATCAGCGAGCGTATATTCATGCCGTTCAGTCGATTTTGTATTTGAACGCCACGACGCGGATCTGCTTCGGCTCGTAGACGGGCTGCCAGTTTTTGCCGTTTGCCAGCTCCGCGCGCGTCGGCGTTTCAATATGCTCGCGCACCGCGTCGGTCCATTTGACCCCGCGCGGATGCAGCAGGAAGGTTCTGCGGCTGACCAGATAATCGATACCGGAAGCCATTTTGCCGTCGCGGACGATTTCGGTATCGATATTTCTGACGGGCGCGCCGACGCCGTAAGCGACTGCGCCTTCGCCGAAGATATACGCCGTATGCACGCCGTTTTCGCTCGGACAGCCGTCGTCGACGATCACGCGGCGGTCCTGATAGGTGGAAAACTCCACGCTGACAGAGTCGCGCTGCGTTTCGATCAGGTTCTGTTTTTTCAGATACGCCTTCGTCGCGGAATCCATCACGACCGTCGTGAGCGCTCCCTGCGCGTCGCCCAGAAGCTGCAGCGCGTCGATAAAGGCGGACGCCGAGATTTTTTTGGCGTTCTCGAAGGACGCCGCGGTGATATCTGCGATATGGTCCGCCATCGGCGTGACGGTCTCGCCGTCCTCGGTATACGAGCCGAAAACCCCGCCGAGCACCGCGATCAGTTCTTTCTGCAGGTCGCGCGCCCAGTAGGCGGAAACGAGATCCGCGACGGCGCGCATCGGATCGTATCCGGAGAGCGCCGCGGAGAGATCCGTCGCAGCCCACATGTTCGCCCTGCGAATCGTGGTCGCGACGTCCTTGTTCGATGTGATCTGCTTCGCGGTCAGCGCGGCGCCTTCTATTACGGGTTCGGAATCCCCCGTCAGATCCTCAAAAAAAGGCATATTGTGGATCGGCGACGCCTCGGACGCCAGCAGGTCGAACGCGGGACTGGTCGAAACGATCCCGCTGTCGAACAGCGCGGAAAGCTCTTTCGTCCGGTTGACGACGTAGGGATCGAAAACCTCGGGAATGATTACGTCGGATAAAGTGGTAATTGCCATTTCGTTTTCCTTTCTTTCATAATGCCGACCATCGTCGGCCGTCTCGGATGCGTTACTGTTTTACCGCTTCCGCAAGCCTTCGCGCGGTTTCGGGCGAGCGACGCATCAGTCTGCCCTGTTCGGTCAGGTTGAAGCTCCCCGGCGCAAAGGGATTCGCGTCCGCGCGCTCGCCGACGCCGGGCGAATAAGCGCGCTTTTCCCGCAGCAGATACGCGCCTGCCGGCGTTGCCGCAAACGCCTCGACGATCTCGTCAAGGCCCGTCGGTCTGCCGTTTTCATCAAACGAAAAACCGGTTACGCCGTTTTGTCTGTAAATGACGTAATCCGGATCGCTTACGCCGCGTATCCTCAGTTGTTCCCGCACCGCGTCGATGCGCTGCAGCTCGTCAAGCCGTTTTTCCAGCGCGATTTTCTCCCGGACCGCGCCGTCAAGCGCGGCGCGCGGCGCGTAATTCTCGGCGAGATACGCCTCGACCGCCTGCGCCTGCTCGACGTTTTCGCCGGTCAGTTGTG
>JAFRTA010000028.1 GCA_017427315.1 Clostridia bacterium | reverse complement strand
TCACCACCGGCGGCACGGGCTTCGCTCCGCGGGACGTAACGCCGGAAGCGACGAAGGCCGTGCTTGAAAAAGAAACGCCCGGCATTCCCGAGGCGATCCGCGCCGAAAGCCTGAAAATCACGCCGCGGGCGATGCTCTCCCGCGCGGCGGCTGGCATTCGCGGCAAAACGCTCATCGTCAATCTGCCCGGCAGCCCGAAGGCGGTGCGGGAATCCCTCGCCGTGGTGCTGCCCGTGCTGGACCACGCCCTCGAAACGATGAGCGGACGCACGCTCTCCTGCGGAAAGGACTAACAAAATGATCGACAGGATCGCGCTGCAGGGCTTTGACCTTGCCGATAAAAAGGCGGCTGTGCTCGGCTGCGGCGGTCTCGGCTGCAACATCGCGACGCACCTCGTCTGCGCCGGAATCGGCACGCTGACGCTGTGCGACTTCGATACGGTGAGCGAGAGCAACCTGAACCGGCAATTTCTGTATACCGCCGCCGACGTCGGCAAAGAAAAGGTTTTTCTCGCCCGCGACCGGCTCGCGGCGCTCAATCCGAAAGCGGCGCTCGCAGCCCGCCGTCAAAAAATCGAAACGCCGAAAGACCTTGCCTTCGCGAAGGATGCGGATATCTTCTTTCTTGCGGTAGACAACAACGCCGCGCGCCGCGCGGCGCAGACGTTCTGCAGAGAGAACGGCCTCCCGCTGGTCAACGGCGGCGTGAACGGCTTTTTCGGTACGGCGTACCTGTATATACCGGGTCAGACGCCGGATCTTTCGGCGGCGGGGCAGTTGACCGCAGAGAACCCGCAGACCCGCTCCGTCAGCAGCACGGTGGGCGTCATCGGCGCGCTGGAGGCGCATCTCGGCGTCCGGTACCTGCTCGGCGATACCGAAAACGCGGGCAAACTGCACGTTTTCGACGGCGGCGGGATTACGCTGCTGCCGATCGGACGAAACGATTGATCATACGAACGGATAAAGGAGCTGAACAACGATGGACCGCTTGGACGGTTACATGGGAAAAGTGCTGTTCGTGGACCTGACGAACCGGACGCACAAGCTGTTTCCCTGGACGGACAAGGACAGAAAACGCACCCTCGGCGGCAAGATCATGGCGGCGGATATCCTGCTGCACCACATTCATCCGGGTATGCAGGCGTTCGACGAGGACAACTGGCTGGTGGTCACGACCGGTCCGCTGACCGGCTGCGGCTGCCCCAACACCTCGCGCTTCAATATTTCCACGATCTCCCCGCTGACGGGAATCGTCACCTCCTCCAACTGCGGCGGCGATTTCGGCCTCTGGCTCAAGCGGGCGGGCTACGACGCGGTCATTTTTACCGGAAAAAGCGAAACGCCCGTCACGGTGAATATCGTAAAAGACAAGGTGGAGTTTTCGGACGCGTCGGAGCTCTGGGGGCTGACGACCTCCGAAACGCAGGCGAAGCTGCCCAAACGCACCGGCAAGCTGGTAATCGGCCCCGCGGGCGAGCACAAAGTGCTTTACGCCTGCGTATTCTCCAACGAGCGCACGGCGGGCCGCGGAGGCGTCGGCGCAGTATTCGGCGATAAAAAGCTGAAGGCCGTGACCGCCTTCGGCACGGCGCTGCCGACGGTGCGCAATCGCAAAAAGCTGCGCAGAGCCAACGAAAAATGGGTGCATATCCTCAAAACGCATCCTTTGACCGGCCGTCAGCTCCCGAAGCTCGGCTCCGGCGGCCTCATCGCCCCGATGCAGGCCCACAAAATCCTCGCGACCAAGAATTTCAGCGCCGGACGCTTCGACGGCTTTGAAAAAATCTCCGGCGAAGAGCTGGCGGAGCACCACCTCGTCTCCAACGCCGCCTGCACCACCTGCGCGATCCGCTGCGCCCGCATGGTAAAAGTGGACGGCAAGGTGGTCAAAGGCCCCGAGCTTGAAATCATGGGCCTGATGGGGGCGAATATCCTCAACGACGATATCGAAAAAATCATCCGCTGGAACTACGTGCTCGACGAGCTGGGCATGGATACCATTTCCGCCGCGGGCACCGTGGCGTTCGCCATGGAACTGAAAGAAAAGGGCGTGCGCGACTTCGGGCTGGAATTCGGAAAAACCGACAATATCGAAGAAATGCTCCGCAGGATTGCTTATCGCGAGGGCGACGGAGATATCCTTGCGGACGGCTCCCGAAAAATGAGCGAGCGGTTCGGCGGCGCGGATTACGCGATGAACGTGAAGGGGATGGAGATGGCGGCTTACACGCCCCGCCACGCCGTAGGGCACGGCCTGGGCTACGCCACCGCCAACCGCGGCGGCTGCCACCTGAACGCGGGATATATGGTCGTGGTGGAAGGACTCGGCCTCGACGTGGATTCCCTGACGCATCACGGCAAGGCGGCTCTGGCGATTATGTTCCAGAACCTGATGGAGGCGATTTCCGCCTGCGGCTCCTGTATGTTCACGAGCTACGCGGTGCTGCCGGGCTTTCTGATCGACAAGCCGAACTGGCTTCTGACGAAGATTATCCTCGCGGCGTTCCCCTATGTGGGGCCGGTCGTCAACCTTTTGAGTCACTTCACGAAGGTCGCGAAGCTCAATATCCCGCTGCTGCCGGGCTCTTATGCGGTCAAATACGCCACGGGCATCCGCTCCACCATGGCGAGCATGCTGACCTGGGGCGCTTACGGCTACAACACAGAGCGCATCGCCAACGTGATCCTCGGGCAGAAGGCGGACGCGGACCGGCTTCCCGCCCGACTGACCGACGAGCCGCAGGAGCCGGACGACCCGCGCACGAAGGTTCCGCTGGATAAGATGAAACCCACATATTACCGCGCCCGCGGGTGGAAGGACGGCATTCCGACATGGCACCGGCTGAAAACCCTCGGCATCAGAATCGACAAGAGCGTTTACGACGCTGCGGTTGAGGAGGCGTACCGATAATGGCGAAAGTGAAGGTCAAGCTGTTCGGCGTGTACCGTATGGATACGCACACCGCCGAACTCGAGCTGGAAGCGGAGAAGCTGCGCGACGTATTCACCGCCCTGCACGAAAAGCTGGGGGGCGAGCGGACGGCGTCCGGGCTTCAGTATAAGGACGCGGTCATCTATCTCAACGGTGAGAGCTGCCGCAAAAAGTCGGCAAAGCTCGCCGACGGCGACGAGCTCTGGCTGCTGTCTCCGGCGTCGGGAGGTTAAGGATATGGCGTATACGATCAACCCCGAAAAATGCGTCGGCTGCGGCGCCTGCGCATGGGTATGCCTGTTCGGCGTACCGCAGGAAACGAACGACGGCGAGCCGCGTTTTACCATCCCGAAAGAAAAATGCGTCGGCTGCGGCCAGTGCGAGAATATCTGTCCGAACAACGCGATCTCCCCGCTGCCGGACCATAAGCGCGTGAAAAAAGTGACGGTTCTCCCCGAAAAATGCATCGGCTGCACCGCCTGTGCGCGCGTCTGCCCCGAAGACGCGCCCTTCGGCGAGCGCGGCAAGCCTTTTGAGATCGACCAAAGCAAGTGTATCCGCTGCGGCGCCTGCGCCGCCCGCTGCCCGAAGCAGGCAATTCTGGCGGAATACGAATGAGCCCGTCGGCGGGACGCAGCCGAAAACAGCATAAACCGGGACGGAGCGCTCCATGCCGCTCCGTCCCGGTTTTTCGCCGTTTACCGGAATAAGGGAAATGAAACAGGGGAAAGCGCCCGGAAGCATACGCTCCGCGTATGGATCCGCCGCTTTTCCCTTTTGCTTTCCCTGATTCCGGTATCATCCGATATTGCGCATCGCGCTTAAATCAGAATCGATTCCCCATGATATCCGCCACCGCCGCCGCAATGCTTTCGCAAACGTGCGGGGCGGCTGCGACCACCTCGGGGCGGCCCGTCTCCACCGCCCAGCCGCGGTGCGTCACGATCATATCGAGGTCGTTGTAATCGTCGCCGAACACCGCCGCCGCGTCGTCCGGCAGGCCGAAATATGCCAGCGCGTCGTATACGCCCTGCGTTTTGCTGCTGCCGCGTCTGCCGATGTTCACCCATTCGCCGTTGACGAAGGCGGTCACCCGGTCGCCGTAAAGCCCGTTCACCCGCTCGGCGGCGGCGAGCGCGTTTTCCCGGCTGTCCGCGAGGGCGTAGTAATGAGGATAAAACGCAGCCGCTCCCGCGCGGTCGAAGGAGACGAGCCCCGGGAGCGTTTCAAACAGCGCCTCGAGCAGGCAAAAATCCTCCCGGGCGATACGGTATTCCTTTATTGCGGTCCCGTCCGGCAGGACGAGCAGAGAGCCGTTGTACAGCGAAAGATAATCGAACCC
>JAFRTA010000219.1 GCA_017427315.1 Clostridia bacterium | reverse complement strand
CGCGATTTTCTTCAGAGTCGACCGGTGAAACCGATTTTTACGGACACAAAAACAAATTCGGAATAATACAAAACGAAAGGAACTACTGTCATGGCATTTGAAGCACTCAAAGAAAAACTCGACGCCGGCGCTTACGAAACCTCGATGCGCCGCATCTACGCGCAGACCGACCTCGCCCGCCAGCGCGAGCGGTATTACTCCCTCGCCCGGGATTTCGCCGCTCTCTACGGCGAAAAGGAAGGCCTTCGCTTCTTCTCCGCCCCCGGAAGGACCGAGATCGGCGGCAACCACACCGACCACAACCACGGCAAGGTCCTCGCGGCGTCCATCAATCTCGACGCCGTCGCGGCAGCCGCGAAAAACGATGAAAACGTCATCCGGGTGAAATCCAGAGGCTATTCCAAAACCGATATCGTCGAGCTTGCGACTCTGACGCCCGTTCCGGACGAAACCGGACATTCCGCATCGCTGATCCGCGGCGTCGCCGCGCGTCTCAAAGAGCTCGGCTGGCAGATCGGCGGCTTCGACGCGGCGACCGTTTCCGAGGTGCTTTCCGGCTCGGGGCTTTCCTCCTCCGCCGCGTTCGAGGTGCTGATCGGCACGATCATCAACTATATGTATAACGACGGAAAGATCTCCCCCGTCGTGATCGCGCAGGTCGCGCAGTACGCCGAAAACGTGTTCTTCGGCAAGCCCTGCGGCCTGATGGACCAGACCGCCTGCTCGGTCGGCTCTTTCGTCGCGATCGACTTCGCCGATCCCGCCGCGCCGGCGATCACCCCCGTGGAGTTTGATTTCGCCGCCTGCGGCCACAGCCTTTGCATCGTGGATACCAGAGCGAGCCACGCCGACCTGACCGACGATTACGCGGCGATCCGCGGAGAGATGGAAGCCGTCGCGGGCGTATTCGGCAAAAAATGCCTGCGCGAAGTCGAGCCGGGGACCGTATACGAAAATCTCGACAGGATCCGCAAACAGGTCGGCGAACGCGCCGTGCTGCGCGCGATGCACTTCTATGCGGAAAACAACCGTGTGGACAAAGAGGCCGCCGCGCTCTCCGCGGGCGATTTCGAGGCGTTCAAGAAGCTCGTCATCGAAAGCGGCTTCTCCTCCTATATGTATAACCAGAACGTGTTCTCGCCGAAATTCCCCGCCCAGCAGCCCGTGGCGCTGGCGCTCGCGGTCAGCGAAAGCATCCTCGCCGGCAAAGGCGCGTGGCGCGTGCACGGCGGCGGTTTCGCGGGCACGATCCAGGCGTTCGTTCCCAACGAGCTTGTGATGGAATACAAGACGGCGCTCGAAAAGGTCTTCGGCGACGGCGCGTGCTACATTCTCTCTATCCGTCCCCTCGGCGGCGCGGAGATCACGGCGGAATAATTCCGTCCGCGGAAACAAATAATATCTCCGATACGGCAGACAGGAGCGTGGTATTTTGCTGAACGATTATATTTCCGACCTCATTCCGGGAGGCGCGGAGCACACCGAACTCAGAGCGCAGCAGACCGAAACGGTCAAGGTCGTCCTGATCGGCGGCAATCTGGTCGCGAATCAGAGCGGCAAAGCGGGCGGAGTATGCGCGCGCGTTTATAAAAACGGCTCGTGGGGCTTCGCCTCGTGCGCCGATTACGACGAAGACAGCGTAAAGGACGTGCTGAACGAAGCGCGCGGCAACGCTTCGTTCCTTGACGCGAAGCTGAATAAGGGCAAGCCGGCTCTTCCGCAGACGAAGCCGTATTTCACGGCGCCGCCCGCGCCGTCGCCCGTTCTGCCCCGCAGGCTTTACGTCGATTTCGCCACGGAGCTGGACGCTTATATCGAGAAGACCTATCCCCGGCTTTCGGGCAGAAAGGTCATCGTCACAAGCGAGAAATTCGAAAAGCTGATTTGCGCGTCAAACGGGACGAAGGCGCATACCGTCGCCCCGCGGGTATACGTTTACGTGTTTCTTTCCGCGGACACGAAGGACGGAGAAACCCTGGAGCTGTTCGACGTGCTGAACGGCGGGAACGGGTATTTCCCCGATTATTTCACCGATCCGATGCAGTACGCGGAGCGGATCGACAAGCTGTATCACAAACTGGTCGACAAGACCGAGGGCGTTTTCCCCAAAGCGGGAAGCGCGGACGTGATCCTGTCCTCCTCCATGGCGGGTATGCTCGCGCATGAGGCGGTCGGTCATACGGTGGAGGCGGATCTGGTGCTCGGCGGTTCCGTCGCCGGGCACATGCTCGGCAAACAGGTCGCCGCGCCCATGGTCAACATGGTGGATTTCGCACATACCGCGTTCGGAAAACCCTGCCCGCTGCCGGTCTTCGTCGACGACGAGGGAACGGAATGCGAAGACGAGATCCTGATTAAGGACGGCGTTCTCGTCGGATATATGAACAATCTCGAGTCGGCACGGCATTTCGGCATGACGCCCCGCGGCAACGCCCGCGCGTTCGCATGGGGCGACGAACCGCTGATCCGCATGCGAAACACCGCCGTGCTGCCCGGCAGGGACAAGCTTGAGGATATGATCGCCTCGATCGACGACGGTTATTACCTGATCAGCTCCGGCAACGGGCAGGCGGATACCACCGGAGAGTTCATGTTCGGCGTCACGATGGGTTACGAAATCAAGAACGGCAGACTCGGCAGAGCGCTGAGAGATTTCACGATCTCCGGCGTGGCATTCGAAATGCTGAAAACCGTGACGATGCTGTCCGACGAGCCGGGTTGGGATTCCTCGGGCTACTGCGGGAAGAAACAGCCGATGCCCGTGTGTCTCGGCGGACCGGCGGTCAAATGCAGGGTGACCGTCGGCGGACAGTAAAGGAGGCAGGGAATATGAAAGATATAAAAGAGATCGCCTCCCGCGTGCTGGAAGAGCTGAAAAAAGCCGGAGCGGACGCCGCGCAGTGCACCGTCGCCCACGGCAAAGCAAAAGAATTGAATATCGACGGCGGAGAGATCAGCCTGATGCGCACCGTGCTCGACAACAGCATTTCCATGAAAGCGATCAAGGACGGCAAAAAAGGCTCCGCATCGATCAATCAGTTCGATGAAGCGTCCATCGCCGCGGCGGCGCGCGAATGTATCGAAGCGGCGGACGCCGCGGTCGTCGACGACGCCGTCTGTATCGCGGAGCTGACGCAGAACGCAGAATTCGACGTCGGCGCGAAAGAAGACGATATGGATCTGTTTTTTGACCGGATCACGGAATTCCTTGACACGGTAAAAACGGATTACCCGAAAATCATGCTCGAGCAGGTTTTTTCGGAATATGCCGAAACGGATACCGCCGTTATGAACACGAACGGCGTGTATCACCGCCTGCGCGAGGCGGGCTATACCCTGTCGACGATGTTCTCCGCACACGAAGGCGAAAAAGCGACGTCCTTCAACGGCTACGAGGCGCAGTTCGGCGACTTGTCGAGACCGCTGATCGGGATCGGCATGCAGCGGACACTGTTTGAGCTGAGCCAGAAAGAGCTGGACGCACAGCCGCTCGACGGGAAGTTTACCGGTAAGATCCTCGTCGCGCCTACCTGCCTCGGAGAAATGGTCGACGCCGCGCTCGATAAATTTGCCGGCGCGACGGAGCTGATCAACGGCACCGCCGCGTGGAAGGACAAGCTCGGGCAAAAGGTCGCGGACGAAAAGCTCACCGTTTCGATCATCCCGCTCGACGAGCGCATCTCCGGCGGCGAGCGCATTACCGACGACGGATACGTCAGCGAAAATTTCGATATGATCCGAAACGGCGTCCTCACGGACTTCGGTCTGTCGGAATACGCCGCAAGGAAGACCGGCAACAAACGCGCGCCGTCCACGAGCTCCTGCATGGCGATCGCGCCGGGCGATAAAACGCTTGACGAGATCGTAAAAGGCATCGATAAAGGGCTTCTCGTGTGCCGCTTCTCCGGCGGAGAGCCCGCGGTCAACGGCGATTTCTCCGGCGTGGCGAAGAACAGCTTCCTGATCGAGAACGGCGAGATAAAGCACGCCGTGACCGAGACGATGATCAGCGGCAATCTTGAGAAGATGCTGAACGATATCGTCGCAATCTCAAAGGAGACCGTCGAGGACGGCGCGTCCGTGCTGCCGTATGTGCTATTTGACAGAATCACCGTGTCGTGAATTCTGATTTTTCAAGATGTTGTTGCTCGTTGCTGGTTGCTCGTTGCTGGCTGTAAACCGAAAACGGGTGAGCTGTGGTCAGCAAATGAATGAAAAACAGGTAATGTTGAATCGAACTAAAACAATTAAATAACTATTCTGTGTGTATCTTTGGTTTATATCGTTTTATCTGTTTTTGCTGTATCTGAAACATTGTTGATTGTCCCATTGCACTCTATGCCGAATTCATAAGCGAGCAACCAGCAACGAGCAACCAGCAACTGAATCAGAATTTTCTTGACAACCCGCGCATCGTCGCGTATAATAACAACGTAATCGAATTTATCTTCGGGGCAGGGTGAGATTCCCTACCGGCAGTGAAAGTCTGCGAGCCGCGCCGGAGCGCGGCCGACGGGGTGAAATTCCCCGACCGACGGTGATGTAAACGGCGCTGAAACGGCGTTTACCGAAAGTCCGGATGAGAGAAGATAACGCATTGCTTAAAAACGACGCGTTACTCAAAGCCCCGCGGGTATTTCCGCGGGGCTTTTTTTCGAAGATTGTTCCGATACAATATTGCTTTCGGAGGGATTTTTTATGACGAAACCGCAAAACAAACCGAACAAGACGAACGTCACGAAAACCGTGATCATCGCCATGCTGGCGGCAGTCGCGACCGTGCTGCAGTACCTCGAATTCCCGATCCCGGTGATCATGCCTTCGTTCCTGCAAATGGATCTGTCGGATCTGCCGGAACTGATCGGCGCCTTTGCGGTCGGGCCCGTCGGCGGCGTTCTGATCTGCCTGATCAAAAACGTCATCCACCTTGCCGTGTCAAAATCCGGCTACGTGGGCGAGTTGGCGAATTTTCTGCTCGGCGCTGTGCTCTCCCTTGCCGCGGGGCTGATTTACCGGGCCAAAAAAACGAAAAAAGGCGCGCTGCTCGCCTGCGTCGCGGGCACGGCGCTGATGGCGGCGATGAGCGTGCCGATCAATTATTTCATCGTCTATCCCGTTTATATCAAAATCATGGGGCATGAAAACGTGCTGCGTTTTTACACCGATATCCTGCCGGGTTCGGACACGCTTCTGAAATCGCTGGTGATCTTCAACGTGCCCTTTACGCTGATCAAGGGAGTCCTTGTTTCGATCCTCGCTATGCTGATTTATAAACCGCTGTCGAGGATGTTCGTCAAGATGAACAATTCCTTCGCAGGGAAAATAAAAAACGAAGACGGGTGAGAGGTAAATACTGATTTGTCGGGCTGACGCCCTCCTTGGATATCGGGGATCGGATATCGTGCCGAAACCCGACTCAAATCAAAGAATTAACGCTGCGAATACAATAGGAGCTGATAATATAATTTACAAGCACGATTCACGAGATCCGATACCAGATATCCGAAATTCTGATTCCGCGAAAGCAGTATATGCCAAAAAAACCGAAGCCGTCTCCCGCAGAGGAAACGGCTTCGGTTTTTTGATATTCGTTGCGGCTTCGGCGCGACGACGTCCTGCCGGGTTCGGATACGGTTTTGGAACCTCCGGTGATCTTCAACGCGCGCCTTCGCGCCGAGCGCGGTTATCCGCGCGGATATCCCCTGTAAAGATGCACGATATTCAGATCTTCCGGCATCTCGAGGCCGTGCGAACCGCAGCCGCCGTCGATCTCGTGACAGCCGTGGTCCATTGCGAAGCCGACGAGCGTGTTGTGCCCCGTCCAGTGCGCGCGGATCAGCGCGTCGAACATTTCGAACGCCGCGGAATTCGCCCGCAGCTCGCAGAGCGCTTCGAGCCCTTCCGGTCCGTACCGGTGCATCAGGGCGTCGTAGTTGCCGTTATAAACGAGAATAAAATCATGCCGGTCTTCGAGGATCAGCTCCGCCGCCTTCGCGTTGACCTCGCCGACGGTGTCGTAAATATAATAATCCATGCCGCGTTCCAGAAATATTTTCGACAGGCTGCAGTCCGTCTCGGCGACGATCGCGGGGCGTTTGCCCGCGCGCAGAAGCGCGTCGAACAGCGAATCCGTCCTGATCACAGGCTTCGTATAGCGCCGGATCCCGTGGACCTCGGGCTGCGCGCCGGTATACATCGTGCCGAAGCAGACCGGCGTGACCGACGGCATCACCGTGCGGTAAGGAAGACGAAGCTCGGTACGCGCGATCGCCTCGCGCATCAGGGACGGATATTTTTCATAGATCCACTGCGCGATCGCGTCGGGGTTATACAGAAAGACGCGGTCCGCCTTCCCGCCGCCGAAAACGCGGTCGGCATATCCGTTCAGCCGCGCGTCCGCCGGGGCGGCCTGCTCCGGCGCGCCGACGCCCATCACATAGGCGAGGGACGCGCACAGCGCGTCCAGCGAGACGGGATTGAATTCGTCGTTCATCACTGCTCTCCTTCTCAATACCTGCGCCAGATATCCACGGCGGTCCGGCGGTCTTCGTTCAGGACCACATTGGAATAACCGTAGATCGTCTGCTGCATCGCCCACGCCGCGCCCGGATAATCGCATACCCAGACCCATTTATTGTCAAAGCTGCCGCGCTGATACCCTTCGGTGCGGTAATCGTCGTCCGGGACCTGCTGCTGAACGATCTCATAATTATACCACTGCCCGAGCACGGCGCGCGTACCGAAGGTGAGGATCTCCGTCTTCGTCATATCCGTCTGGATATAGCTCATGAAGGTGTTGACGAGATTGCCCATCTCGGTGGCGGAGGTGCCCTTGAACTTGTCGATCATTGCGGTCACGAACTGCCGCTGCCGTCTGGTGCGGCCGACCTCCTCCTCCGCGTCGACGTGGCGCATACGCACGTACCAGAGCGCCTGGAATCCGTCGAGGTGCACGTGCTCGCCCTCGACCGCGGGGTTCGCCGTATAGCCGGTCTGCTCGTTGATATACTTCGCCTCGCGCTCGGTAACGGCGACGTCAATGCCGCCGATGCCGTCGATGATATCGCGGAAGGACTGGAAATCCACCCCGACGAAATGATCGATATGGATCTTGAAATAATCCTCGAGATTCGATATCAGGCCGGACGGCCCGCCGTAGACGAAGCTCTCGTTGATCTTGCACCAGTCTTCTCTTTCGCCGTCGTCAAAGGTCGCCCAGATCCAGCAGTCTCTGAAGATCGAGGAGAGAACGACCTGTTTGGTGTTCAGATTGATCGATGCGAGCATCATCGAGTCGGACCTGCCGTCGGAACCGTCGTCGTTGCGGTCGATGCCCGCAAGCAGAATATTGATCACCTTGGTGCTCTGCAGATAATAGCCGGAATTTCCCTTCTTTTTCCAGTCCTTGATCACTTCATACAGACCGCTGCGCACGTCGCCCTCATGCACCGGCACGATGGTGCGCACCTCGGTCCCGTCTTCGACGTAAGCCGTTTCGGGCGGCGGGGTCTGCGGATCCGCATTCCCGCGGTTGATGTCCACGACGTTGTAATCCATCAGATGAAAGTATACGACGCCGAAGCCGGTCAGCACCACAGTCAGCACGATGAAAACGGCGACGACCGCGCACGCCGCCTTATATCCCGCGGAATACCTGCTTTTTCGTTTTTTCCGACGCGCCGCCGTTTTGCCCGCCGGTCTTGCCGCCGGTCGGCCGGTGGTCCGGGAGGCGCTCCCCGCGCCGCGGGAAACGTTCCCCGTCTGTCTGCGGGAACCGGACGGTTGATACGGACTGCGCGCAGCCGGGCGTTCCATGCTGTTTCGTCTCTGTCGGATGCGGTCGATATTCGGAATATCGCCTGTTTCCGCCTTCGCGGAGCTTCTCGTCGGTTTTTCGGGACCGTTTTTCATTCTCTTGTCCCCTCCCTCTCGCCATGTATCAATATATTGTATCACATACCGACGGAAAATGCAAGCTTTTCCGTCGTCGGGCGCACATGCGGAAAGAATAAAAAAGCCCGGCGGGCATACGCTTCGCCGGGATGGACATGCGGTATTTATTTCTTTTCGGTAAGCTTCCGTCTGTTTTCAATCAGCTTCCGGGCAAACACGCGGCTGTCGAACGCATTTTCCGCAAGCGCCCTGCCCGCCTGTCCCATCCGCACGCGGCGGTCGGCGTCGCCGATCAGCTCCCGCACGGCGCGGACAAGCGCGTCGGCGTCTTTCACCGGGATCACAAGCCCGGTTTCGTCCCGCCGCATCGCGTCGGTCGGGCCGGGGATATCCGTCACGATCACGGGCAGCCCCATCGCCTCCGCCTCAACGACGGACATGCCGAAACCCTCGCGGTAGCTGGGCAGAACGAAAATATCCGCGGCTGCAAGATACTTCTCCACGTCGGGCACGCGCCCGGTTTTGACGATCCGCTCCTCGCTGCGGAAATATCCGATCTCGTCTATGGTGTTCTCTTTCTCAATCGGTCCGACGAACAGCAGCCTGAGCCCGGGAAATTCCGCCGACAGTTTTTGAAACGCGGCGAACAGCTCGTTGCAGCCCTTGTCTCTGCCGAGCCTGCCGACGAAGCAAAGCGCCGTCTCATCGGGAGCGACGCCGTACCGTTCCCGGATCTCTTTTCTCCATAGCTCTTTTTTCGAAATATCGAATTTTTCGAGATTTACGCCCTTCGCGCTGCCGTTCCAGATCACTTCGCTCTTTTTTTCATCATAAAAGCTCTCTTTACGGCAGAAATCCAGATTACCGAAGGAATCCGGCTGCACGTTCGTCGAAAGACGGCAGGTGATCTTTTCGATTGTGCGGAAAACCGCCCGCTTGATCCCTCCGCAGGAGACGAACACCATTCCCCACTGGCAGTAAAGCCGGACCGGGACGCCGGCGAACCGGGACGCGATCGCGCTGTAAAAAGACGCGTTCGGCGTGGAATACTGCACGAGGTCGAACTGTTCTCTTTTGAATATCCCGTACAGCGCCGGAATCGAGCGCAGTGTGCCCGCGAGATCCGTCCCCCGGGGCATATTCACGGCGTACGCGTGGATATACGGGTATTCTGTTTCAAAGGCAGCCTTATATTCCGCCGTCATGTTCGTCACGATACTGACGTCGAAGCCCTCCGCGTGATACAGGGGCAGGAACGGTTTGATCCAGTTGTCGATCGAGCTGGAAACGGTCGTGACGATGCAGATCTTTTTCATATATCGCGCTCTCCCGTGTTCAGTAGGTTCCGTCTGACGATCCCGTTCAGCCGTTCCCGGTCGTTTTCGCCGATAAAGCTGTTGTGGGGGGTAACGTATACGTTCGGCAGCGTATAAAGCGGACTGTCCGCCGGAAGCGGCTCCGTTTCAAAAACGTCCAGTGCGGCGCCGAGGAACCGCCCTTTCCGGAGCTCTTCGGTCAGCGCGTTCTCATCGATCAGCGCGCCGCGGGCGATGTTGACGATCACGGCGCCGTCCCTGAGCAGCCCGAGGCGTTCGGCGCCGAAATAGTGTTCCGTCTCCCGCGTGAGCGGCATGGCGATCACAAGGACGTCCGTCTCCGGAAGGATCCGGTCCGACTGAGAAACGGGAACGAAATCGTCCGCGTAGGGCGAATCGATCTCCCGCACGTCCACCGCGGTGATCCGGCAGTCGAACCCGCGCAGACGCTTTGCGGTCTCCCGCCCTGCGTTGCCGAAGCCGAAAATGCAGACCCGTTTTCCGCAAAGCTCGTACACGGTGCGCACCTTGCGCCATTTACCGTAATTTTCAAAAAGGAACCGGGCGTTCTTATAGATATTCAGGATGCCGAATACCGCCCATTCCGCCATCGGGCGGCAATAGGCGTCGCCCGCGTTATACACGGCGACGCCGCGGGCGGCGGCGATATCCTCGGGGATCCGGTCGCGTCCGACGCTCGTGAGCTGTACCGCCGAAAGCGACGTGAATTTTTCGATATCGTTATATTGAAACAGCGCGTTGCAGATCACCGCGTCGTATTTCTCCGGCGCGACGGTCTGCGCGCGCTCGTCATGCTGTATATCGACGTTCCAGCCCGCCGCCTCGAATTCGGCAGTCTGGGCGGCCGTGACCGGAAACGCTCCGGTAATCAGAAGATTCATGCGCTCCCCTCCGCGATCCTCCGGACGATGGCTGCCGTTTCGGTCCGGTTGTTTTCAAAATATTCCGCGCCCTGACGGGAAAGAAACGACTCGAAGGCGCGCATTTTCCCGATCCCGTCGGAAAAAATGCGGTCGATCTCACGCAGATCGGTATGCTCTCTGATATTGCAGAAGCTGCGGGAGAGGATCACCCGCGACGATCCGAGCCGGTAATGCTCCGCGAGGATCCGCTCCGCAGGAAGCGTCCCCTGCCCGAGGGAGGCGACGCCGCCGAAGCCGTAAGAGATCCCCCGACTGCGGGCGGCCTTGCAGATTCGCTCCACCGTACCGTCGCAGAGAAGCTCGAACATAAACTTCTTTCCGAGGCCGAGATGCAGATCGTTCAGGCCGACGTGGACGCCGTCGATCCCGGGAACGGACAGGATATCGCCGATTTCCCGCGCGCTCTCCGGCGTTTCCACCAGAAGCCTCGTTTCGGCGCGCCCGCCGCAAAGGGCGACGAAACGCTCCGCCTCGGCCGCCGTAGTGAAATACGGCAGCATGACGATATCCGCTCCGGCGCGGATCACTTCTTCGATCTCCCGCCCGGAACCTTCCCACAGGGGGTTGACCCGCACCAATAACCGCGCTTTTTTCAGCGCGGCGCGGATCGCGGCGGCGTCGGCGACGGTATGATCGGATTTCACCGTATTCATTCCCCGCTGCCGTTCTTCCTTGCCGCGTTTTTCCAGATCCACGAAGATCTCGTTCACACCCGCGTTTTCCGCAACGACGGCGACGGCGGAATCGTTCGTGATGTACATATAATCAAGCATCGGCGCTCCCCCGCGCGGCGACCGTTTCGCCCTCGTTTTCATTGTCTCTTGCGGAGAGGATCTCGCCGACGGTACGTTTCAGGATCCTCAAATCAAAACGCAAAGAGAGGTTCCGCGCGTATTCGACGTCGTATTTCAGCCGCTCGGGCCACATCGCGGTCTTTCTGCCGTTGACCTGCGCCCAGCCCGTTACGCCGGGGCGCACGGAAAACCGCTCTTTCTGCTCGTCGGTATACTCCTCAAACGGCCACGGATGATAGGTCAGCACCGGACGCGGCCCGATAAAACTCATATCGCCTTTCAGGATATTCACGAGCTGAGGCAGTTCGTCGACGCTCGTTTTTCGCAGGATCGCGCCGACGCGCGTGACGCGCGGGTCGCCCCGCTGCGAATAAACGCCCGTGCCGGTATGCTCCGCGCCGACCTGCATCGAACGGAATTTATACATCGTGAAAGGCTTTCCCCCGAGTCCGAGCCGCGTCTGCCTGAAAATCGCCGGGCCGGGCGAATCAAGCTTCACCGCCGCCGCGACGGCAGCCATCGGCAAGGCCCCGGCGGCGAGAAGCGCCGCGGAGCCGGTTACGTCGAGAATGCGTTTTACGGTTCGGTAGGTCATGGCTGTCCTTTCAAATTCTGTTTTATCGGGCTGTCGCCCGAAGGGATGATGGATGAGAGAACGATAATGATACGCTCTGCGTCTCGGTTTATTCTCCGCGATTGTCGAAGAATGAACGCTATCGCGTCTTTTGAGGCAGATAATCAATTAAACAAGCCCTTATCCCTTCTCCCTCATCCCTTCTCCCTTGGTAAATACTGATTTGTCGCTCCGCGACAAATCAGTATTTATACGTCGGCACCAGTTCGCCGACGAGCGCTTTGATCTCCGGCGAATTATGCTCGCAGGCTTCATGCAGCGCGTCGAGCTTCGCAGGGAAGGACTGCGTGTCGATATCCGTCAGTTTGCCGATAAAGATCAGATTGTTCGGCGTTTTTTTGAGTCCTTCCTCGCTCATCAGCAGCTCCTCATACAACTTTTCACCGGGACGCAGCCCCGTATAAACGACCTTGATGTCCTTATCCGGCTCATACCCGGAAAGCTTGATCATCTTGCGCGCGAGATCGTCGATGCGCACGGGTTTGCCCATATCGAGGACAAAAATCTCGCCGCCCTCGGCGAAGGCGCCCGCCTGCAGCACGAGGGAGACCGCCTCGGGGATCGTCATAAAATACCGGATAATATCCTTGTGCGTTACGG
>JAFRTA010000218.1 GCA_017427315.1 Clostridia bacterium | reverse complement strand
TATACCCGCAGCTCCGACTCGCTGACCGCGTCCGTTTCTTTTTTGCGGGGAAAAATAAAAAAAGCAGCGGATTGCCGCCGCTTTCGTCCTATTATAACGCTTCCGGTTTTGCCGCCGTATCGTCCCGCGTCATGCGTTCCACCGCACGGCGTACGCCCTGCTCGAACAGGAAATAGTCGTGCTTGCCCTCGATCTCGTCGAATTCGAAGGGATACCCCATCTGCTCGAGACGTTCTTTGAATACGAGATTGTCCTTGCGCAGCGTGTCCTTCGTTCCGGTCGTGACGTAAAGCCGCGGATAAACCCCGTTTTTCAGCGCCTTTTCCGCGAGCACGGTGATATCCTCGCCCACGTCGTACTCCATATCCCTGCCGATGATATTATAGAAAAACGGGAAGCCGGACCGTCCCTTCTGTTTCCACTTGGCGACTTCTTCGCTCAACGTGGTGAACGCGGGCGAGAACGCGGCGCAGAAGCCGTAATTCTCGGGGTAGGTCAACGCGCATTTCAGCGCGCCGTAGCCGCCCATCGAGCAGCCCATCACCGCGGTATCCTCGCGCGAGGCGCTGATATTGAACACCAGCTTCACGGTGCGCGGCAGTTCCTTCGCCACGTAATCGAAATAGCGGTAGCCGTGCTTCATATTGCAGTAAAACCCGTGCTGCACCTCGGGACAGATATAGATGATATCTTTATCAAAAGCCAGATACGGCAAGAGCGAAAAATTCGAAAAATCCCCGTTTCCGCCGCACATGCCGTGAAACACGTAGCACACGCGGTATTTTTCCGCCTGTCCGTAATCGTTCGGCGTGATCACGGTGATGCCGCTCTCCATGCCGAGTGTTTTTGAGTAAATACTTCCTCTCAATACCATGACGCGACCGTTCCTTTCGCGTGTTTTACATCATGTCGCCCATAAACGCGAACATACTCTGTTTTTCGTAGTCTGCGTTCGGCGCGACGTCCTCCGGCGAAACCTCGTCGGAGAAAGAATTCAGTTCGTATATCGCGCCGTGCTCCGGGTCTCCGTCGCTCTTTTCAAACCGTTTTATCTGCCCGTCGACGATATAGACGTCCATTTCTCCGCTGCCTGCCGTAACGGTGAATTTTTCCGCCGGCTGTCCGTCAAACTCCGTTGCCGTGCGCGTTGCGCTGTCGGCGGAACCGATATTGAAATTGAAATTATCGCTCTTCAGGTCGTCGATATTGATTTTCATGGCGCTCGCCACGATGGAATTGAGGATCATATAGGTATGCGCGTCGTTGTTGATAAGATAGATTTTTCCGTCCACGATCGCAATATCAAGAGATTTTCCCTCGAAATTCGAGCTCATCCGTATGTTGTTTCCGTAACAAATCATCGACAGCGGCGTACGTTCGCTGCCGTTAATCATATAACCGTCCATGCGGTAGCGGCTCCCGTTGATCGCTTTGACGAATCTTTCGAACGTCTGTTTATTCCGGTCCACGGGCGCGGCGGTCGTCGGAACCGTCGTCGGGACAGTCGGCGCAGCGGTC
>JAFRTA010000217.1 GCA_017427315.1 Clostridia bacterium | reverse complement strand
TCCATGGCCTCGGCCTCGGCCGCCCCCACGACGACTGAAACGCCGACGACGACCGCGCCTCCGATTACCGAATTCAGCTTCGACACGTCAAGCCTCGGCAGCATCGCGCAGCTTTTATACTCCCTCGGCTTTGCCTATAACGCGCAGGAAAATATGTTTTACACGACAAACGACCCCTGGCAGCGCAACATGGGCTTTACGCCGCTGTACGACAACCTTTCCGTGCTGGGAAACATGTATTACGATACGATCCGTTTTGACTTTCCGTACGGCGGCAAGCGCTGGCGTTATCAAATCTGGAAAGGGCGTTACGGCGCGACCAGCGGCTGCGAGATGGGCGCATACTGGCAGGAGCCGAATACCGCAAACACGGATTATTTTTACACGCCGGAGGAGAACGACCCGCTGCCCGGCATGTATTTTGAGCTTTACCGCTATGAGGATTACATGTTCAAAAACGGGCCGGCGAAGCATTGGTGGCTGACCGGTTTCCGACTGTTCTCCAGCGCAGGCTCCGAAGGTCTTCGCATGAAATGCACGTTCTATATGCCGAGCGGAGGAATGGCCGACGCGTTCGAGGAATCGGTCAAGGCGCAGTGCGCGCAGAACGGCAAACTCACGTATTTCCGCAAGGGTAACGATATCTCCCTGGACTGGGCGTATTGAAGAAAGAAAACGGAATAAAACGCTCCCTTCCGCAAAAACTAACGCGGGAGGGATTTTTTATGCCGGAAACAAAAACGAAAATAAAAGACCTGCTCGGTACGAAAACGGAACAGAACCTTTGGGCGGCGTTCGCGAACGAGGCGCAGACGTGGATGAAATATACGTTTTTCGCCGACAAAGCAAAAACGGACGGGTTTTCGCAGATCGCGGACGTATTCACCAAGACCGCGGACAATGAAAAGGAGCACGCCGAAATCTGGTTCAAGCTGCTGAAAGACGGGTCGGTCCCCGACACGCTGACGAACCTGAAGGACGCCGCGGGCGGAGAAAACTACGAATGGACCTCATTTTACCGCGTGTTTGCGGACGAGGCGCGGGAAGACGGCTTTGCCGATATCGCGGCGCTGTTCGCGGACGTCGCCGCGGTAGAACAGAACCATGAGAACAAATTCAAAGAGCTGATCACCGACGTGCAGCAAGGCAAAGTCTTTGAAAAAGACTGCGCCGTCGAATGGGTCTGCGGCAAATGCGGCCATACGCAGACCGGCGCCGCCGCCCCGGAGACGTGCCCGGTATGCGGCCATCCGAAGGGGTATTTTGAAGTTAAATTCTGATTTCACGGCTTCGCCGTGAAATCAGAATTAACCGACAAAAAAGCTCCCCGCGCCGAAGCGCGGGGAGCCGTTTCGTTCTGTGACCCGTCAGGTCTTGTATCTGATCTGGCGGAAGGTGTGGATAAAGAAGTGGATGATCTTGTAAAGCGGACCGATGCCGGGCATCTGCTCAAGCACGTGGAAGTGGTCGCAAGAAGTGCAGATAAACTTGCCGCAGTGCTTGCAGTAGCCTTCGCCGGTAACGGAGTTTGCAAGGTCGTGGTAGAGCGGCATGACCTTCTTGACGTCTTCGTAGCCGCATCTCTTACAGAAGCGATGCTCGCTGCCGCCGTGCTCGCAGTCCGCCTCATCGCCGGGTACGGGCGTCCAATCGGTCCAGTCGTGACCGAGCGCATCCACCGGGATCGCGCCCTTCATGCCGCAGACGGAACAGGTGTAAGTCATGATGCCCGTCGTGTAGCAGGTGGGCTTCGTCGTGAGAACGGGATTCTGCCAGTCGTGATCATGACGGTCGACGTAGCCGCAATCCGTGCAGACTCTGGAGTGCGTGTAAATGTTGTCTTCTTCCCAATCGGTGAAGTTGTGACCGGTGATCTCATAGACTGCCTTGAAAGTCACGTTCTTCGTAACGGCGCCGACCTCATCGACAATATTGCCGTTCCTGTCGGCCCAGCCGAGGAAGTGGTAGGACTTGTCAACGTCGATCGGAACGTATTCCTTCAGGACCGGAAGATCGACGGTATCCTGGAACCGGACTTTGACAGTCTTCTTCGTATTCATCGTTTCATCGAGGAAGGTGACCTTGTAGCTGTTGAGCGCCCAATTCGCGGTGATCGTCGCGTTATCATTGTCGACCGTGTAGGTCTTGCCGTCCGCCTCGACCGTACCGACGTCCGCTGTCCAGCCGGTGAAGGTAAAGCCGTATCTCGAAGGCTTATCGCCGAGATCGATCTGATCGAAGATGATCTTGTTCTCGTAAACGAGCGGCTTGCCGTAGGTCACGTCGCCGTAAGGATCGATCGGATAAGTGTCTTCCTGCTTGTTCAGGTCAACGCTGATCGTGTATCTCTGCGCTTCCCAAACCGCCTCAACGACCGCGTTGCCGCTGCCGAAGGTGAAGACGTTGCCGTCAACGGAGCCCTTGCCTTCTTTCAGGATCCATTCGACGAAGTCATAGCCGCGTCTGGCCGCAGTACCGAGGGTGATCTGCTCGTGTACGATGCCGACCACGTTTGCGTCGCCGCTGTACGTTGCGACCCAGGTGCCGTCGCTCGTGACGATCTCAACATTATACTGCGTGGGATTCCAGATCGCTTTCAGCGTCGCATCGGAATCGGTAAAGACGAACGTCTCGTCTTCATTGTTGACCGTGCCGTCGCCGGAAGAGATCTCCCAACCGACGAAGGTGTAACCGTCTCTGACCGGCTCCGCGCCGAGATCGATCGTCTCGTAAAGGATACCGTCCTTCTTGACGTCGTCAAGCGCGTAGGTGATATCTTCGGCGCAGTCGTTGCCGAACGCGTCGGTCGTGTTCAGGTCGAACGCAAGATGGTAGGTGATGGGTTCCCAGGTCGCCTTGATCTTCTGATCCCAGGAGCCGAACTTCATCGTCTCGCCGTCGAACGACAGGGATGTGAACTTCGAGGGCGTCCAGCCGGTGATGATATCCCAGCCGGTGAAGGTGTAGCCGCGCCGTGTGGGCGACGGGACCGTTACCGTACTCTTGAAGCGGCCCGTGTACAGATCCTGACCGGTGTAAGCGAAATCGCTGCCCGGCGGAAGCTCGCCCTCCGTGAGCGTGACGCCGATCGGATCGACCTCCACGTCAACGTTGTAATACTTGTAGACCGCAATGAGCTCACCGTCGTCGTCGTCGTTGAACTTATACGCCCAGGTGTATCTGTCGATCTGCCGCAGGTTGTCGGGCTTCTCTTTGCCCTCGGGGAATTTCCAGCCGAAGAAGGTGAAGCCCTCGCTGTCGGGTTCTTCAAGGATGATCTCGTCGTAGATGATCTTATCCGTGAAGACGATCGGACCCTGCTCGCCCGCGTAGGTCGCGTCGGGATCGTCGCCGAGATCCAGCGTGAGGGTATGCGTTTTGGCCTTCCAGACCGCGTAAAGCGTGACGGTGACGTCCTTCTCGGTGGTCAGGTTGAGAACCTCTGCGCCGTCCGCATATGCGATCTCGTCGCTGCCGGCCTCAAGCGCCCAGCCCTCGAAGGTGTAGCCGTACTTCGCGAAGCCGACCTCGGGCAGATCCTGCGCGGTATCGTAGGTCGCGGGGACCGAATCCATCGAGCCGGAGTACAGCTCGGGAACGGCCTCGTCAAGGCTCCAATCGAACGCGATGGTGTAGTTATGCGCCGTCCAGTTCGCGGTAAACTTCACGTCCGCGCTGGAGAAGGTGTAGACCTTGTCGATGAACGAGCCCGCCTTGTCGGAGGTAATCGTCCAGCCGGCGAAATCATAGCCCGTTCTGGTGGGATCTGGGATCTCGACCGTATCGAGGAAGATATAGGATTCCGCGACCGTACCGGTGTATTCCGCCGTCGGATCGTCGGTATCCAGATCGACCGTCAGCGTGTAGGGGATCGCTTCCCACTGCGCCTTCAGCGTCGCGTCGCTGGCGGTGAAGGTGAATTTCTTAGCGCTGTATGCGCCTTCGCCGGAAACCTTCTCCCAATCGATGAAAGTATAGCCCTCTCTGGTCGGGGTCGGGATGTCGACGACGTCGTAGATGATGCCGGCGATCTGGTTGGAAACGCCGTCCGCAAGGACGCCGACGTTCGTGTCAAGCGTTACGGTATAGGGGATCGCTTCCCAGGTCGCCTTTACGACCGCGTCGCTCGAACGGAAGGTGTAAACGCCGTCCGCCAGCGTGCCGTTGCCGGACACAAGCTCCCAGCCGGTGAAGGTATAACCGGTTCTGGCGGGCGTGCCGAGCGTGACCTCGTCGCCGATGATGCTGTACGCGGGAAGACCGGAGTCGTCATACGTGATATCCGCGCTGCGGTCGCCGCCGAACTGATCGACGGGATTCAGATCGATCGTCAGGTCGTAATGGATCGCTTCCCAGCTCGCCTGCAGCTGCGCGTCGTCGTCGCTGAAGGTAAACTTCCCGTTCGCGTATGTGCCTCTGCCGGAGACCTTCGTCCAGCCGGTGAAGTCGTAGCCCTCTCTGGAAGGATCGGGGACGTCCACCTCGTCGTAAATGATGCCGGTGATCGTGCTGGGATCCACGACGCCTTCGTTAGCGTCAAGCGTCAGCGTATAGCTGATCGCGGACCAGTTCGCTTTGACCTTCGCGTTGTCGGGTCCGAACGTATAGTCGCTGCCGCTCAGCGTGCCGCTGCCGGAAACGAGCGTCCAGCCGGTGAAGGTATAACCGGGACGGACGGGATCGGCAAGGGTGATCTTCTCTTCATAGATGCCGCCGGTGGGACCGCTGTAGGTCGTGAGCGGATCGGTGGAGTTCAGGTCGATCTCGACCGTATAGGGGATCGCCTCCCAGACGGCGTACAGCGTGACCTCCGCGCCCTGCGCAGTCGCAAGGTCGTTGCTCATGACGCCGCCGTTGTCATAGACCTTCTCGCCGTCCGCGCTGGTCGCCCAGCCCTTGAAGGTGTAGCCGGTCTTGACGAAGCCGTTCGCCGGGAGCGTCGCGTTGATCTCATAGGTCTTGTAGAAGGAAGCGGTCGAGCCGCCGGTCGCGCCGTTGCCGTCGAACTGGACGGTGTAAACGTTGGCGTTCCAGCCAGCCTTCAGGGTCGCCGCGCCGGCGCCGTAGGTAAAGGTCTTGGTAGCAGCGTCCCACGAGCCCTTGCCGGAGAGCGTCCAGCCGGTGAACGTGTAACCGGTTCTCGAGGGATCGGCGATCTCTTTGGTGCTCTGATAATTCTGCGTGAAGGTCGCGTTCGTCGTGCTGCCGTTCCATGTGCCCGCGTTGGGATCGACCGTCAGCGTATACTGGTTGATCTGCCACTGGGCGACGAGGGTGACGTTGCCGTACATCGTTTTGACGCTCGCGCCCTTGGCATAGGTCGTCGAGGCGCTCCATTTGCCCGCGTCCGCGGAGGGTTTCCAGCCGGTGAAGGAATAACCTTCTCTGGTGGGCTCCGCAAGCGTGGAGGTCGACTCAATATTATAGCCGAGGGTCGCCGGGCTGACCGAACCGCCGTTGGCGTTATAGGTGATCGTGTAGTTGATGGGTGTCCAGCTCGCGGTCAGCGTGCCCGTGCCCGCGCCGAAGGTAAAGACCTTGGTGGAGGAATTATAGGAACCGTAACCGGAGTGCGTCCAGCCGGCGAAATCGTAGGCCGTTCTGGTCGCGTCGCCCATCGTCTTGGTGCTGCCGTAATTCTGCGTGAACGAGGAGTTGCCGGTGGTATTGTTGAAGGAACCGCCGTTCGGGTTGACCGTCAGCGAATACTGGTTCACCGTCCACTGGGCGACGAGCGTGACGTTGCTGTATTTGCCGTTGACGCTCGAGCCGCCGCTGTAGGTGGTCGACGCAGCCCAGTTGCCCGCGTCCGCGGACGGTTTCCAGCCGGCAAAGGAGTAACCGGTCCTGGTGGGCGTCGCCAGCGTCGAGGTGCTCGTGATGTTATACCCGAGCGTCGACGAGGAAAGCGCGTTGCCGCCGTTCACATTGTAAGTGATCGTGTAGTTGATCGGCGTCCAGCTCGCGGTCAGGGTGCCTGCGCCCGCGCCGTAGGTATAGACCTTGCTCGAGCTGTTCCAGGAACCGGAGCCGGAGAGCGTCCACCCGCCGAACGTGTAAGCCGTCCGTGAGGCGTCGCCGATCGATTTTGTCGTGTTGTAATTCTGCGTGAACGTGGAATTGCTTGTCGTGCCGTTGAAGGAACCGCCGTTCGGGTTGACCGTCAGGGTGTAGGAGTTGATCGCCCAGGTCGCGTAAACGGTGCCCATCAGACCGACGCTCAGGTTGCCGCTGGTGGTGCCGCTGGTAGCGGTGCTGCTGGTGCTCCAGCCCTTAAAGGTATAGCCGTTTCTCGTCGCGGTGTAGCTGCCGGTCGGGAAGTTCGCGGTCGACGCGGAGCCGACGGTGATGTTCGCGCTGGACGCGGAGGGCGTGCCGCCGTTGCCGTTGATGGTAATGGTGGTCTGCAGACCCGAAATCGCGTTGTTCAGAGCGGTCGCCGCGTTCTGGATCGACGTCGAGTTATAGGTGTCGTTGACGCAGGTCGCGGGATTCGCGTAGATCGCGTTCCACATCGTCTGCGCCGTACTGCGCGCGCTTGAATAGGTGCTCCAGGAAGCGCTCGTGTAGTTCGACTGCGTCTTGTTCGCCGCGTCGAGCGCGTTCTTCAGGTTCTGGACCTGGGTCAGCGGATAGTTCGTGTTTGAGCTGCCGTAGCTGACGCCGGGAGCCGCGCGGAAATACCAGAACTCAACGACGTGTCTGTGGTGGCCCCAGCCGCCGTCGGAGTCGTAGTGGTTGCAATCGCTCTTGCCGCTGAGATACAGCGTCATTGTAACCGAGGTCGTGACGGAAGTGGGAACGCCCAGCGGGTTGTTCGCGTAGTCGCCGGACAGGGCGTCGGCAACGGAACGGGATTTCGAGACCGTGATGTCTTCGTTCCACGTTCTGTTGTTGTGCCCGCTCTGCAGCGCGTGCGAGGGCTCGTCGGCGCTGCCATCGGTGCCGCCGAACGCGTCGGTGGTGGTCGAGCTGTAGGGACTGCTCGGGCAGTAATTCTCACCGGTCTTCGAGCCGAACCAACCGGCCGCCGTGTTGCCGGCGTTGCCGGAGAACGCGTTGCGGACGTTCTGCTTGAACTGGCCCAGCGCGTTGCCGGAGCCGGTGTTGTAGCTGTTGCCGCTGTGGCTGAAGGTGCCGTTCCAGACGGCAACATAGCTGTTTATGTTCTGTGCAAGGGTGAGCGCGAGATTGAAGGTGTTGTTCGTGTTTGCGTTGCTGTTGAAGTTCGACGCCGCCTGAGCGGGCGTGAGCGCGAAAACAGCGGGCATCGCCACGGAAACACTCGTAAAGACCAGCAGCATTGCCATGATTACGCTGAAAGTCTTTTTCGACAATCTCTTGAGCGAGTTGTGCATAAAAGATAATCTCCTTTCTAAAATATGCTACTTTATATTATATAATTGAAAAACCGAAATTGCAATAATATTTTTCACAATATCTGCTGACTTTTCGAAAAAAAAACGGGCGACAAGCGTCGTTTATCACAACGAAAAATCGCGTTCTGTTGCGTTACGACGCAAATTTCGCAAAAAAATGAACGTATTTTGAATTAGTATATCAAATATAAATAATCGGATCATCCGTTTTTCATCGCGCCCCCGAAGCGATTCAAACCGCGGAATAAACCGTTTTGACACCGACGCCGGGAAGCCGCCCGACCCTGCCCGACAGCGCGCTGATCGCCGTCTGAGGAGCGTCGAGCGCGATGCTGATGATGCTGATCCCCCGCGCCCGGTACGGCAGGCCCATCCTGCCGATAATGTATTCCCCGTACTCGTGCAGAAGCCCGTTGAGCGCGGCGACCGACGCCGGGTCCTCGACGATGATCGCCATGACCGCTACGCGCGTTTCCATTGTATTCCGCCTCCGTTCTGTTATTGTTATTTACATTACATTATATATACGGTTTCGGAAAAGGTCAAGAAAAATCTGATTGATGCGCGCAGCGCATCAATCAGATTTTTCCAAGGGAAAAGGGAAAGGGAAAAGTCACAAAAACAGGAGCTTCACGGGTTTTCGTTGAATCAAGATAAATTCTGATTTGTCTGCCTTTTATTAACATAACATCCGCAGCCCAAAATTCAGACGCAGGGCGTAAAGCTTCGGACGCTTTTCCCCTTTCCCTCTTCCCTCGTCCCTTTTCCCTTGATCAATTCCGCTTTACCGCGGCGCGATAAAGCGGAATTTACCAAAAAACCGCGATCCGCAATGCGGACCGCGGCTTTTTTGGTAAATGAATTTATTTTGCGTAAGCGGTGGTCCGGCTCTCCCGGATCATATGCACCTTGATCTGACCGGGATATTCCAGCTCCTCTTCGATCTTCTTGACGATCTCTTTGGCGATGATCACCATCTGATCGTCGGAAACGGACTCGGGTTTAACCATGATACGAACCTCCCTGCCCGCCTGGATCGCAAAGGACTTGTCCACGCCGCTGAAGCTCATGGCGATCGCCTCAAGCTTCTCGAGCCGTTTGATGTAATTCTGGATATTCTCGCTTCTTGCGCCGGGTCTTGCCGCCGAGATCGCGTCCGCCGCCTGCACGAGGCACGCGACGATCGTCTTGGGCTCCACGTCGCCGTGGTGCGCGGCGATCGCGTGAACGACGTTGTCGTTCTCTTTATAGCGTTTCGCGTATTCGACGCCGAGCTCGACGTGCGAGCCGTCCATTTCGTGGTCGAGCGCCTTGCCGATGTCGTGCAGCAGGCCCGCCCGTTTCGCGGTCTTGACGTCCGCGCCGATTTCCGCCGCCATCAGGCCGGCGAGATATGATACCTCAAGTGAGTGATTCAATACGTTCTGACCGTAGCTGGTGCGGTACCGGAGTCTGCCGAGCAGCTTGACGAGCTCGGAATGAAGCCCGTTGACGCCCGCGTCGAGCACCGCGCGTTCGCCCGTCTGGCGGATGGTCGCGTCGACCTCGCGCTTTGCCTTTTCGAACATTTCCTCGATCTTGGCGGGATGGATCCTGCCGTCGGAAATGAGCTTTTCAAGGGTCAGCCGCGCGATCTCGCGGCGCACCGGGTCGAAGCTCGAGATCGTGATCGCCTCCGGCGTATCGTCGATGATCAGGTCTACGCCGGTGATCGTCTCGATCGAGCGGATATTCCGGCCCTCCCGGCCGATGATGCGCCCCTTCATCTCGTCATTGGGAAGAGGAACGACCGAAACCGTCGCCTCCGCGGCGTGATCCGCCGCGCACCGCTGGATCGCGGTGGTGACGATCTCCCGCGCGATGGCGTCCGCCTCGTCTTTGGTCTTCTGCGTGTATTCCATAATCTTGACCGCTTTTTCGTGGTCAAGCGTTTCATCAAGCTGCTTCAGTAAATATTCTTTCGCCTGCTCTCTCGAATACCCCGAGACTTTCTCGAGCATTTCGAACTGGCTGCGCTTTATATTTTCTATATCAGCAAGACGACTGTCCGCTTCCTTGAGTTTTTTGGAAAGAGCCTCGTCTTTCTTTTCAAGAGCCTCCGTCTTTTTGTCGATGTTTTCTTCTTTCTGGATGAGACGACGCTCCTGACGCTGGACTTCGTTTCTGCGCTCGCGGATCTCCCGATCCGCGTCGGTACGCTGCCTGTGGATTTCATCCTTCGCTTCGAGGATGGCCTCCTTCTTTTTCGTCTCAGCCTCCGCCATGGCGTTGGTGAGAATTCTGTTCGCTTCCTCGGTGGCGGAACCGATCTCCGCCTCTGCCGTCTTTCTGCGGTGGATCCCGCCGAGAATGAACCCGGCGACGCCGAAAACGACGGCCGCTGCCGCTATCAGAATGATTGCGAGTACTGTTTTTATCACTTGAGCACCTCCTTTTCTTAAAATTTATTTTTCTTTATCATGGTTATAAGCGTCCTTATAAAACGCTAAATTACATAATAAACCATAATACCCGGAATGTCAAGAATGAATTTGCGTTTTTTCGCGCGGTTTTTCCGCGATTTTTCCGCGCGGGCGGCGGAGGCGGGCGGCCGGAGCGTTTCTTCGCGCCGAATCGCACGGAACCACTTGACAAACGCCGCCGCCGCGTGTAAAATGAAGAACATAATATTATTAAAATGTAAATTTATCGCAGTTTTCGCCGCACCGGGAGTGAGAGTATGTTCAAACGAATCTTATGCGCCGCCGCGATCCTCGCGGTCTGCGCCGCCACAGCCTTTTCGCTGGGCGGCTGCGGCAGAGATCTGGGCGATCTTACCGAACCGGCGCCGACCGACGCCGACCGTCCCGGCGCGCGGGAAACGGTCGTAGTCACCATTGACGCCGCGGAATTTTCCGCCCTGCTCTCACAGATCGGCGGGCAGATCCCCGTTGAAACGGCCCCGATGCCGCAGCCGACTGCGCCGGTGCCGGCGACCGTCGCCCCGTAAGCGCCGGCAGAAATCAAGAATAAGGAGCCGTCGGCGGAACGGCTCCTTTTTTGTTTTTCGCAGCACTCCCTTTTTGTTTTTCGCAGCAGAGCCTCATGATTTTGATTTTATTTCATTGTAAAATATATATAAAAT